>NVRM01000065.1 GCA_002400885.1 Flavobacteriaceae bacterium | reverse complement strand
CAAAAAGACGGTTTAGGTTTGTCTCAAGTAAAGTCGCGAATATTAATAATGAGCGGCTTGTTTCGGGTAGATTCTACTCAAGAAGATGGGACTAAAATAACAGTTATTGTACCGATTAAACATTAGTTACGTTGTTCTAACTCTATTATTTCTAGATCGTAAATACGTTCATGGTCTATTTTAAAACGAATCATAGTTCTTACTTTATGAAACCCGTGTTTACCTACAGCTCCTGGGTTTAAATGTAAGATATTTAGCTTTTTATCAAACATAACCTTAAGGATATGGGAATGTCCACTAATGAATATATGAGGTTTTGCTAGAGCTAAATCTTGTTTTATGCGTTTGTCATATCGGTTTGGATATCCGCCTATATGTGTCATCCAAATACGCGTTTTTTCAATCGTAAACTTCTCGTCCAAAAGAAATTCTTTTCTGAGAATGTGGTCATCGATGTTCCCGAATACAGCCCTTAAAGTACCGTGTTTTTTTAAAGTATCAGTTACCATTATGTTCCCAATATCACCTGCATGCCATGTTTCATCGGCTTGTTTTACATGTTTTAAGATTTGTTCATCTATGTATCCGTGTGTGTCAGATAAAAGCAATATTTTTTTCATTATTTGAATTTGAATTAGGCATTATTAAAATACCGAAAAGCTGTATATTTGTAAATTCAAAAATACAAGATTCAATTGAGATATTTTTTAGAATTAAGCTATAATGGTAAAAATTATCACGGATGGCAAATACAACCTAGTGATGTATCTGTACAAGAGGTGGTTCAGCAATCGTTGTCTACAATCCTTCGGGAACCTGTAGAAGTATTGGCTGCGGGTAGAACTGATGCAGGCGTACATGCTTCGCAAATTTTTGCTCACATGGATATAGATAGGGTGTTAAATGAAAAAGACCTGGTCTATAAATTAAATAGTTTATTCCCATCGGATATTGCTGTAAAGCAAATAAAACGTGTTAAGGACGATGCTCATGCGCGTTTTAACGCTACCTTTAGGAGTTATGAGTACAAGATTAGCTTGGAGAAAAATCCATTTACGATGGGGTTTTCATGGCAGGTAACCAATCATGATTTTGATTTTGTTAAAATGAATGAAGCGGCGGCCTTACTATTGAATTATGAAAATTTTAAATGTTTTTCTCGTTCAAAAACAGACGTGAAAACGTATAATTGCGACATCACTCGAGCCGTGTGGAAGAGAGAGGGGAATGGACTTGTTTTTTATATTACAGCGGATCGTTTTTTACGGAATATGGTGAGAGCCATTGTTGGAACTTTAATAGAAATAGGAAAGGGAAAAATGACCATTGCACAATTTAAAGAGGTGATCATGAGTATGGATAGGCGTAATGCAGGGGCTTCTGTGCCAGCATGTGGTTTGTTTTTAACTCAAGTAGGTTATCCTATATCAATTTATGACTATGAATAAGAAAAAAACAGGAAATGCTTTCGATGCTGTAATCTTTACACGATTAATGAAATTTGCCCATAAATATGGATGGCAGTTTTATTTGTCCGTGTTTGCAGCTGTTTTATTGTCTGTTTTTTCTGCAGCAAGACCTTACTTGTTACGGGAAATTGTAGATGTTCATATGTTGAAAAACAAGGATCCAGAAGGTCTATTGCTCTATTCTTTATTTGTCGTAGCAGTACTGTTTATAGAGGTTTTTTTACAATTTGTTTTTATTCATACTGCAAACTGGCTCGGGCAGCATATTATCAGTGATATTCGAAAGGTGTTATTTAAGCACATGCTTAATTTTAAGATGTCGTATTTTGATAATTCATCTGTAGGTAAACTCGTAACCAGAGTGGTCTCTGATACCGAAACAATCGCTCAGTTTTTTAGTCAAGGCTTATTTATGATTGTAAGTGATGTTTTAAAAATGTTATTTATTGCATTACTGATGTTGTATATGAACTGGCAACTTGCTTTAATTGCCTTTTTAGTATTGCCAGTGCTATTGTATGCTACGAGTGTTTTTCAAAAGGCGATCAAAGGTGCTTTTCAAGATGTGAGAATGCAAGTAGCAGAACTGAACGGCTTTGTGCAGGAACGGGTATCTGGGATGCGAATTGTACAGTTGTTTAACCGTGAGAAAATTGAGAGTGCTAAGTTTATGGAAATTAATGAAGCACATAAAAAAGCTCAAATAAAAACGGTGTGGTATTACTCTATCTTTTTTCCGATAGCGGAAGTATTGTCTTCTATAGCCGTTGGTTTGTTAGTGTGGTATGGTGGTTTACGTGTAGCGGTAGGTGATTTTGTGTCTGTGGGTGATGTCATCTCTTTTATTATGATGGCGCAAATGCTGTACAGACCATTGCGACAAATTGCGGATAAATTCAATACGCTACAAATGGGGATGGTTGCTGGAAATAGGGTTTTTGAAGTCTTAGATACAGAAAGTCAAATAGAAAAAGAAGGACAAATAATTGCCAAGCATTTTAAAGGAGAGATCAAGTTTGAAAATGTACGATTTAGTTATATTGAAGATGAAGAAGTCCTGAAAGGGATTAGTTTTAGCGTGAGTGCAGGAGAAACAATCGCAATTGTTGGAGCAACAGGGGCAGGGAAATCTACCATTATAAATCTGGTGAATCGTTTTTATGAAATTCAAGAAGGGCGTATTTCCGTAGATGGTGTAGATGTCAAAGATTATTACTTACCCTCTTTAAGAAAAGAAATTGCCGTGGTGCTACAGGATGTGTTTTTGTTTTCAGATTCTGTATATAATAATGTTGTTTTGAATAATACAGACATTCCTTTGAGTGAAGTCATTATCGCAGCCAAATTAATAGGAATTCATGATTTTATTATGAGTTTACCTGGAGGCTATGATTATAATGTACGAGAACGTGGTGTGATGTTGTCCTCTGGGCAGCGACAATTAATTTCTTTTCTAAGGGCATATGTGAGCAAACCTAGTATCTTGATTTTGGATGAAGCGACTTCTTCTATTGATTCTTATTCGGAGCAGCTAATACAAAAAGCTACGGAGACAATTACAAAAAATCAAACCTCTATAATCATTGCCCATCGGATGACGACTGTTAAGAATGCCGATAGGATTATTGTGATGGACAAAGGTCAAATAATGGAAATGGGTTCTCACAAAGAACTGTTAGACCAAGATGGGTATTATAAGAATTTATACGATATGCAATTTGTTTCTATTGAAACAACATAGGTGTAAACGGAATCCCTTAGTATGATTTTTTAAGCGCTTTGAGTAGCCATACGCATAATAACGCGGCTACTAAGGAGAGTATTCCCATTAAAAACCAATTGCTGTTATATCCATATTTTTCAATCATTTCCATGCCTATTTTAGCACTAAAAACATGGGCTAAAGAAAAAGACATAGCGTATAGTGCCATGTATTGTCCCTCTTTTCCTTTGAGTGATCTACTCATGGCAAAGGAATTTGTGAATGGGAATGCCAGCATTTCTGCGATGGTAATAAACACCATTCCTACCACTAATATTCCAACCCAAGCTATTGGAAGTATAAAAAAACTAATGGAAAATAAGACCATACTAAACAAGATGAGTTTTATTTTATTCCAAAACGATTTTTCTATATAGTGTATGACGGGCATTTCGAAGGTGAAAATAATCAGTCCGTTTAAGGACATTAATAGGCCTATTTCTATTTCCGTTAAACCGTGTACTTCTTTGTAAAAAAGAGGCATCGTTGTAAAGAGTTGTAGAAATACAAAGCCCATTAGAAACATTATCCCTAAAAATATCCAGTAGGGTTTGTCATTGTAAATAGACCTTTTTTTGTTTTTCGGAAGAGCTTTAAGCGTGGATTCTTCTATCGGTACAGTACTTATTTTCTTCTCTTTTAAAACCGTTTTAAAAATGATAATTGCGAAAATACAACTAAGACCATCTATCCAAAATAATCCTTTATAACTAATCAATGAAATGATAAGTCCTCCTAAAAAAGGCCCCAAGGAAAACCCTAAATTGATAGCCATCCGTACAAGAGTTAGTGACCTTGTTTGGTTTTCTGGTTTACTATACGCTTTTAAAGAGACGAACATGGCAGGTCTAAAGGTGTCTGCAATGGTCATTGTTATGAATATTCCAATACTGAATTCTAAAAAAGTACTTGCAAATTGCAAGCCTATAAAGCAGAGGCCTGTTAGTAATAAGCTACAAACCATCACCTTGTAAAAGCCGATTTTATCAGTTAGTTTTCCTCCTAACCAAGAACCTGCGAGTGATCCTAAACCAAATATACTCATCACCCAACCTACATTACTTAACGAGAATTTTAAATAATCGGTAAGGTATAAAGATAAAAAAGGGAGTACCATTGTCCCGGCCCTGTTTATAAATGTAATAAATGCAAGCCACCAAATATCGCTAGATAAGCCTGAAAAGGACGCTTTGTAATTTCTAAGTATTTTTTGTACCATCGTGTAAAAATAAAAACCCAGCGATGGGCTGGGTTTTAATTGTGTTGAAATAATCTAGTTACGTTTTATAAATTCACATCAATTGTCCCGAGGTCTTATAATAACCAAAGTATTGTTTTTTTGTGTGAATAATAATGTTGCATTGTTGTCTGATTTGAGAAACAAAACTACATGTTTTTTTTAATTTCTTAAGATTTTTATTTATTATATTTGAATTAAATACCTTTTATTAGAGGTCTAAATAATTTTAATATGAAAATTATGAAAAAGAACTTATTTGTAGTCGCTTTAATGGTCTCTTTGTCTTTTGCTAGTTGTAGAAGTCAATATTCGTTTCAGCAATTTTATAACAGTCATAAAAACGATATGAACACAACAGCGTTTCAGCTTCCTCGTTTTATGACCGCAATTTTAAGTGGGATGTCTCCAGAAATGAACCGCTTATTTTCTAATGTAGTTGATTTTAGGTTTATTAGCTTAACGCAGGTGAGTAATCTAAGACAGGAAGGGATTAATCGTCAGATAAATTTAGTAACAGATGAAAGTTTTACCGATGTTTTAAGACAAAACAAAGAGCAGAGTAGGTTGGTTATTTCAGTCAGAGAACATGGAGGTATCGTACAGGAATTAGTATATTACAAACTTGAAAATAAGACTATTTATACCTTTTATTTAAAGGGGAATTTTGACAGTAATAGGATCAAAGGTTTGATAAAAAATAACGAGTTAAACGATTTTACAGCACGTTTTTTAAAACAAGCACAGTCCTCGAATCGCATCGTACCTATTTCCATACAGTAATAAAAATCAGCTTAATTAAAAATCACCAATAATCAAATGAGAAAAATATTTTTTCTAGCACTAAGTACGTTACTTATCAGTTGTAGCAACAAAAAAGAGGAATTTGTAAAAGAAATTCAACAATTTCAGTATGTGTTAAACGTTCATTATTCTGATGCGAATGAATCTCCTTTAACTCCTCAGGATTTAAAAAATTTTAAAAGCTTAACGTTTTTTGAGATAAATGAAAGTTTTAGCGTGGTAGCGAATTTTATAGAGACACCTGATACGGATATTTTTGAGATGGCTACAACATCAGACCGTAGGCCATTATATCGTAAATATGGGATCGCAACTTTTGAGTTGAATGGAGAAAAACAAGTGTTAAACTTGTATCAAAATCAACAATTTATGACTTCACCAGAATATGGAAATTCACTGTTTGTTCCTTATACGGATCTAACAAATAGTGAGACTAGTTATGGAGGGGGACGCTATATTGATGTGGAAATCCCTGCCGATGGAGCGACAAGCATAACGATTGATTTTAATAAATCATACAACCCATATTGTGCCTATAATAAAAAGTATTCCTGCCCAATTGTACCAGCGGAAAATAACCTGAATGTAAAAATTGAAGCAGGTGTGAGGAAGTTTAAAGCACATTAAATTCCTCAATTTATGACAGTGTTTATTATGTAATTCTTTGTGAAGCGTTGCATTGTTGAATTTGTTGTAATTCTCTTCGTAATTGTTGTTTTAAAAAGAGATGAGATACTTGTATCTTGTTTGTGTCGTTTAAACCGTAGCGTATTTATAACTGTAAAATGAGACCTTGTGAAAAATTATTTTGAAAAACAATTTGAATTACGCTTCTTTGAGATGAATGAATTTGGAGAAGCTTCTGCTACAACAATGTTGATGTTGTTGGAGGAAACTGCTGCGGATCATTGCCATTCAATACAGTATAGTCTCTATGATTTGTTTGCTGAAAATGTAGGTTGGGTGTTGCTTTCCGGGGTGATGGAAATGTATAGGTATCCTAAATATAAAGAGAAAATTACCATTAGAACCTGGCTGTCTTCTTACTCTTTAATAAAAGGGTTTCGTGAGAATGTTATTTACGACGAACAAGGCGAAATAATAGGAAAGTCACGTGGTTTATGGGTGTTTTTTGATATTGCAAAACGCAGACCTATTCAAATTTTTGAGAATATTAAAGAGCGTTGGTCTTCCGATCCTACATTGTGTTTAGAGCATAATATTTCTAAAAAACTAGAGGTGTTAGATGTGGCGAACTTTTCTAAAAAGTTCAAAGTAAACCGTTTTGATACGGATATGAATGAACATGTAAATAATATTCGATATTTGCAATGGTTGATGGAATCGCTGCCTAAAGAAATTGTAGATCATTATTATTTGATAAAAATAGATGGGCGTTTCATCACGGAAGCGTTGTACGATGATACCATAATATCATTGTCAAAAGGTCATGTGGAACATTCCTTTATCCATAGTGTTAAAATACAGGGAAGTAATAAAGTTTGTGCGACTGCTCAGACCTTTTGGAGGAAAAGATAATGAATCTGAAAAAATAAAAAGAAAGCCCCGCTACAGTATTTTGTAGTGGGGCTTTCTTTTTTTAGTTGATTTGAGCTTACAAAGAAAGTGTAAAAACAAAATAAGCATCGCTAGTATCTGGGTTAAAAATAATACTTGCAGTAGAATTGACAGAAAAAGTTGGAGTAATTGTTAAATCTTTATTGGCAGATATCCCAAAATTAATGATGTCAAATTTTTGATCCGTAGTGTACAGTTCATTTCCACCGCCTACAAATAGGTTAAGGTCTACTTTTTTTATACTAAAAGGGTAGCCTAATTCCACATACATAGAATTATTATCGTCATTGTAAATATTAGCACCTGCTGTTATGGTTAATGGAAATTTATCCGTGTTGTCATAACTTACCATGATTTCTCCGACATGTGTCTTCATCTGAAAATAATTATCAGTTGCTCCGTCAATAGGAAATGAATAATCGGTAAAATTAATACTGAAATTACCGAATGAATAACTTGCGTAAATGTCAAACTCTTGTCCTACTACTTGTCCGGCGGTTTCATAAGAGGCCCAGGCCCCCAATGTTAAATTATTATAACTGAACTCAAGGTAAGGTTGAATGGCAGGAGCGTCTGATAATTCCAAACCTCTCCAAACATATCTACTTACGATATCCGCTCCAAAATCTACTCCTATTTTGGATGATTCTTGTGCAAAGCTGCTGTTTATCAGTAGGGTGATTAATAGGATTGACGCTATGTATTTTTTAATTTTCATAATTTAGGTATTCGTTTTTGTTACTGTTAGTACCAAGCTATCATTTATTATGATAATTTCATTGATGGGGGGGTAGTGGTTAATGTTGATTTAATCGGAAGTCTGGGTAGGCATCCATTCCGTGTTCATGAATGTCCAAACCTTCTTGTTCCTCTGCTTTAGATACACGAAGTCCGATGGTCTTTTTTAAGGTAAAAAGTATGGCAAAGGAACTAAGTAAGCAAAATGCTCCTACGGCTACAATCCCAATGACTTGATAACCTAACTGTTCCCAGCTTGCCATTTTTCCAAATATTCCTACAGCCAAAGTTCCCCATATACCACAGAATAAATGTACTGGAATGGCTCCTACAGGGTCGTCTAATTTCATCTTGTCTAAAAAAGCAATTCCAAGGACGATGATTATTCCAGCGATGGCTCCAATTACCATGGCATTGGTGATACTCATTTGATCAGCACCCGCGGTAATTCCGACCAATCCTCCAAGTATTCCGTTTAAAAACATGGACAAATCATATGTTTTGTATTTGATAAATGAAACGGCAAAAGCAGTTAAACCTCCAGATGCTGCGGCGAGGCATGTGGTGACTAGGACTAAAGATGTTGCTCCGGGTTCTGCCGATAAAACGGATCCTCCATTAAAACCAAACCATCCGAGCCATAAGATTAAAACCCCCGCAGTCGCTAAAGGAATATTATGTCCAGGAAGTACGCCTAGCTTTCCATCTTTTTTGAATTTTCCAATTCTAGCACCCAGTAAGTAGACCGCAATTAAGGCTGCCCATCCGCCTACAGAATGTACSAGTGTAGAWCCKGCAAAATCATAAAATCCGGCTTCTTTTATCGTTTCTCCTATTYCGTTTACKTGRTTTCCAAGGCTCGATAAGAAMCCACCTCCCCATTGCCAAGAGCCGGYTATTGGATAAATAAGTCCTACATAGMATATGGTAAATAKCATAAAACTATTTARTTTAATTCGTTCTGCAACTGCTCCAGATACAATGGTTGCAGCGGTGGCAGCAAACATTCCTTGAAAYAAAAAGTCTGTATAATAGGTRTARCCTCCAGACGCATATKCGGGAGTYAAGCCGTTTTCKGGAAGTGACAAGCCAAAGAGTTTTATAAAATGATCAGGCATTACGCCRCCTATAAAACTGCCAGGGTACATGAGGTTRAARCCTATAAGTGCATATAAAATAAGKCCAAYACAAATGATAAAAACATTTTTAAATAAGATGTTRATAGCATTTTTTTGACGTGTAAATCCGATTTCCACYAGWGAAAATCCTAAATGCATAAAAAAGACCAATGCGGTACATAGCATCATCCATACATTGTTTATTGTGAGTAGTGTAGTTTCCATAGTTTTTTTGTTAGTAGTTGGTAATTAAGATCCAGTGTTATTTTAGAGAGTCGCTTCCTGTTTCTTTGGTTCTGATTCTAAAAGTCTCTTCGATGTTGGACACAAAGATCTTTCCGTCACCGACGTTTCCTGTATAGGCAGTATCTAATATAGCTTTGATAGTTTTTTCGTAGAAAGGGTCTGAAACCACAATAGATAAATAGCGACGTTGAATATCAGAAGTACTGTAGCTAACTCCTCTATATACATGTCCCTGCTGTTCGTTGCCAACACCAGTTACATCCCAGTAACTAAAAAAATTCACTTCTATGGCGTGTAATGCCTCTTTTACCTCTTCAAATTTTGATTCGCGAATAATCGCTTCAATTTTTTTCATACCCTTAAAATTTATAGGTTAATGCTTTTTAAACCTACATTTTATGTATGTGATGCCCTAATTTTAAGGGGGTGAATCTAAAAGATTTATTATATAAATTATTTTAACCCCTATTTTTTATGGGGGTAAAAATTAAAATATAAGTTTTTTCAGGATTTAGTAATCGAAAAGCGGGGGTGTTACAAGAAAAATATTGATTTTTAAGGGGCTTGGAACGAACAGGGCTGTTTATTAGATAGATAACCGAGAGGGCTATTTATAGAAAATATCGAGGTATTCCATAGAAACGGAAGTTTTCAATATAAAGGGTGTTGTAAATAAGAGGCGTTTTTTTTAATTGAGAAATCGAACTAAAAATACCCCCAAGAAAACGGCGCAAAAACCTAATAGGATAGAACCAAATGCATAGGTAAAGAAACTGACAAAGTCACCATTTTTTAAAAAGGTCTGATTTTCAAAGGCAAAAGTAGAAAAAGTAGTGAAGCCTCCACAGAATCCAGTACCTATTAATAAAGCTAAATTTTGATGTGAACTAGTTGATTTTAAGATATACCCCATCACCAAGCCAATAATAAAACAACCCAATACATTGGCAAGCATAGTGCCATAAGGTATTGGGTTGTTTCCATTCAGCCATTTGCCCAAGGCATATCTAGCCATGCTTCCAAAGCCGCCGCCTATAAAAATGAGCAAAAATTGTTTCATAACTGCTTTTTATTCGATGATGAGATCGTCTGCATCTATCCAACTACGCTTGTCCATTACAATTCCTTTGGAGATTGTAATTAAGCCTGGGTTAGACCTGATGACTGTTTTTAAAGCAGTTCCGTCACAGAACAATACTTCAAAATCTAAGCCGTGCTCTTTATTAAGAGCATCAAATTCTTCTTTTACAGAAGACGATACTCCGTATATTTTATATCCATTTTCTTTCGCTTTTGTTAAGATAGGCTTTAAGTTGGCAAAACCTTCTTTGTCACTTTTATCCAAATTATATGCGATCACTAAGAGTAATTTTTCTTCCTTCATTAATTGAGGAGTCAAATCCGCTGTTTCACTTTCTAAAAAGAAATCTTTAATAGGAGGGTATTCAGCTTGATCTGTATATTCCATGCCTTTTGGGATACTATTTCCAATGGCAAAAGGTCTAAAATCAATGATTGGTAAGTGTATTAATACATAATAAGTGATAAACAAAAAGGTGAAAAGTGATGCCAATGTCACCCATTTTTCTGTAGTTTGTCCTAAAATTGGGCAAATATCATAAGATCTAACAACAAGTAAGATTACCAAGGCAACCAAAATAATGTTTTTATAGAAGGTGTTCCAAGATGATAATTTTAAGGCATCTCCAAAACATCCACAGTCTTGTACTTTATCGTAATAAGCAGAATACCAGGTTAAAAATAAAAACACGAGCATAATACCTAACAGTCCCCAAGCGGTTAGTTTAGATTTAAACCCGATCAAAATCATCACACCTAGCATGATTTCTATAATAATCAATACAATAGAGAAAGGCAATGCATAGGGACTTAAAAATTCCATATTTAAGACCTCAGGACTAAAATATTCTTGAAATTTATAAGCAGATCCTAGCGGGTCTACCAATTTCACAAATCCAGAGAACAGGAAGGTAATTCCTACCAGGAATCGAGCAATGCTTACTAATATTTTCATAGTTCTAATAGTTTAAATGTATTAAAGCAAAAACGGCATAATTTATCATGTCTTGGTAATTGGCATCTATTCCTTCAGAAACTAGGGTTTTCCCTTTGTTGTCTTCTATCTGTTTTACACGTAGTAATTTTTGTAAAATCAAATCGGTTAATGAGCTAACTCTCATTTCACGCCAAGCTTCTCCGTAATCATGGTTTTTATCCTCCATTAATTGCTTGGTAATTGAGATGTGTTTTGTGTAAAGTTCACTAGCCTCCTCAATAGATAGGTCTGGTTGAGACGCAACTCCTTTTTCTAACTGAATTAAAGCCATAAGGGAGTAATTGATAATTCCTATAAATTCAGAAACTTCTCCTTCATCTATCTTTCTAACATCGTTTTCTTGTAATTGTCTGATGCGTTGAGCTTTGATGAAAATCTGATCTGTAAGAGAGGGTAATCTTAAAATACGCCAAGCACAACCATAGTCCTTTAACTTGTTATTGTATAATGATTGACATTTATTTATAATAGAATCGTATTGTTCTGAGGTATTATGCATGAAACTCTTTTTAATTTTGTTATTTTCGTGCCAACGCACGTATAATTATATATTTCAAACGAATGTACTGATTTGTTACAATTCAGGCAAGAGTTTTATGATTTAAGGTGACTAAACAATCGAATATTATGAAAAGAATAGCAGTGTTTTGCGGATCAAGTCTTGGCTTTTCCGAAACGTACAAATTAGAAGCAGAAAAATTAGGGACTTACTTTTGTGAGCATGAAATAGATATGGTTTACGGAGGTGGTAAAATTGGAATGATGGGAGCCATTGCCAATGCCATGATTGAAAAAAACGGAGTTGTAATTGGAGTGATTCCAGAATTATTGGAGCACGAAGAAGTAATGCATGATGGGGTGGAGGAAATGATTGTTTCTAAATCCATGAGCGACCGAAAAGTAATCATCAGTAAATTAGTAGATGGGTACATTGCCATGCCTGGAGGTTTTGGCACCATGGACGAATTATTCGAGGCATTGACATTGAGTCAATTGGGGATAGAGTCTAAGCCTGTTGGAATATTAAATACCAATGGTTTTTTTGACCATACCTTGGCGCAGTTAGATGTGATGGTCGCAGAAGGTTTTCTGAAAGCGAGCAATAGAGCCATGCTTATCGTATCGGATTCTGTGGACGATTTATTATTACAAATGAAAGATTACAGAGAACCAATTAGAACTCAAATCATCGATAAAGTAGTACGATAAATGACCATTAATTGTAACGGAACCTTAATAGATTTAAGTCAGCCCAAAGTGATGGGGATTTTAAATACGACTCCAGATTCTTTTTTTGATGGAGGAAAGTATAAGGATGCATCGGCAATAGTGGAGCAGGTGAGTAAAATGCTTGCCGAAGGAGCTACTTTTATTGATGTGGGAGGTTATTCATCAAGACCTGGTGCAGTTCATATTTCGGAAGAAGAAGAATTGAAAAGAGTCGTCCCAGTGGTGGAATTGTTAATTGCTAATTTTCCTGAGATCGTAATCTCTATAGATACTTTTAGAAGTAAAGTGGCAGCAGCATGTATTTCGAAAGGTGCCGCAATGATCAATGATATTTCGGCAGGAGAAATGGATGCAAAGATGTTTGAAACAGTGGCGGAACTACAAGTGCCATACTGCATGATGCATATGTTAGGAACTCCTCAAAATATGCAGACTAAGCCAGTATATGAGCATATAGTATCGGATCTTTTGAGTTATTTTTCTGAAAAGACATTGCAATTGAAACTGTTGGGTTTGAAAGATATACTTATAGATGTAGGTTTTGGATTTGGAAAAACCATGGCACATAATTACGAGCTTTTACAGCAATTATCCTTGTTCAAATCTCTTGAATTCCCATTGTTAATTGGAGTTTCTAGAAAATCTATGTTGTACAAGCCTTTGGGAATTACAGCAAGCGAGGCCTTAAATGCAACCACAGTAGCACATACATTGGCATTGCTAAATGGCGCTTCCATTTTAAGAGTACATGATGTAAAAGAAGCCGTGGAAGCAGTGAAAATTGTAACTTTGTATAAAACTAGTGACTAAATTTACTTTAGCACGTTTACTATAATAAATGAGGAGTGTACCTATGTGGTCGCTCAAAAACAATAAGATATGAAACTAATAAAACTGTTTTTGTGCTGTCTAGTGTTTGCTAGCTGTGCAAAAAAAGAAATTCAAATTCCCCTAATTGCTGCAGATGGTATTCAAGAAATTAAAAACTTTTCTGAAGTTTGGGTGTTTTTTGAAGTTGAAAAGAACGATACTTTGGCTGTTTTGAATAGAACTAACACTATTATTTCGACCAATTGGGTGTATAATATTGACAAGAAATTACCCATGAATAAAGTGCTTCCAGTGCTTAAGAAAATGAAATACAAGCATAAAAACGGAATGCATGCCGATAAAAAAACATTGGATTTTTATAGTTATTCAAACACGGAAAATAACATGTTGTCGTTTCTTGAATTTACTCAGGTTAAATTTATGGGGGATAGTACAACGTCTAAAGAATTATTGAAATTAGAAGGAGAGGCCTATGCTGTTTATCATAACCTGAATCTTAAATTTTATAAGAACACGGTTTATATAAATGATTCTGATGTAGGGTCAGAGGATTTGAAGCAGACTTTATTGGAGTTTATTGAGTTTTCTTCTGAGGGAAGACAAACCTTGATTCACTTAAACTTTGATGATACCTTAACCTATCAAGAGTATCTCTCTTTTAAAACCATGGTGGCTTCCTTACAGTCGGCGGCGATTAAAATAAGTGTAAAGGAATTTATTTTTGACCGTAGTAAAATTCCAGATTGTAATTGCTAAGGCATTGTTATTGGTTGGCACTTTTTTACTATTTTTACGATTCAATTAGAAGTTTATGCACTTTTTATTTTTAGATTTTTTAAATTTTTCATTTTTAGATGTATTGGACATCGTATTGGTAGCATTGCTATTGTACTATGTCTATAAATTACTGAGAGGTACGGTGGCCATAAATATTTTTATAGGGATCGCTTTAGTAGTTTTGATTTGGAAAATTACTCAGGCCTTGCAAATGGAATTACTGAGTGGGATTTTAGGAACCTTGATAAGTGGAGGAGCAATAGCCTTGTTAATTGTATTCCAGCAAGAGATTCGTAAGTTTTTATTGATGATTGGTTCTACCAATTTTACGTCCAAACGAAACTTTTTAAAACAACTCAAGTTTTTGAATACAGAAATTCATACCACGACCAATGTGGAAGCCATTATAGAAACATGCATCAGCATGGGTAAAACTAAAACGGGGGCCTTGATTGTGATTGAAAGAACACAGAGTCTCGAATTTTTAAAGAGTTCTGGTGATAAAATGCACATAGAAATCAATGGACCTATTATAGAGAGTATCTTTTATAAAAACAGTCCACTACATGATGGTGCGATGTTAATTAGTGATAATATCATCAAAGCTACGAGAGTAGTGCTACCGTTGTCTAAGAAAAATTTACCTTCTCGTTTTGGCTTACGCCATAGAGCAGCCATCGGAATTACAGAAAAAACAGATTGTTTGTGTTTGATCGTTTCAGAAGAGACAGGGAAGATTGCCTATATTAGAGATGGCGATTTTGTGCTGTTTGAAGAAGGTGAATTAGTAGAGAAGATTCGTAATGATTTGAATTAGAAATATGGGAGCAATGAATCAAGAATACTTAGATAAACTTACAGAAGAATACAACCACCGTAATGTTCCTGAATTTGAAGGTTATTCTCCTGTTCAAATGCATTATGTATTGTATAAACCTTTTGATGCGGACTGTGTCTTAAAACTTAAAAAATTAGCAAAGGAGGATTATAGAAAGATTCCAATATTAAATCAGGTCATTTATTTTCTTAATTTAATTAAAAAAACGGGCGAGTTAAAACTTACAAAAAAAGGGTTTCTACCGTCGGTAATAGTGAAGGAGCTATACGGATTAGGACTTTTGAAGGAGTATTTGTTCGAAAGTGGAATCGCAAAGATTTATAAGGAAATGGATTCAAAGACCATTACATTAACAAGAGTTTTATCTGAATTATCAGGTGTTGTTAAAAAAAGGAACGGAAAGTTAAGCTTAACCAAGAAAGGAGCGTTGTTGTTATCAGATGATGAAAAGTTATTCAAACTTCTTTTTGAAACGTTTACTTCTAAATTTAATTGGTCTTATTTTGATGGGTATAAAAATGAAAAAGTTGGACAGTTTGGTTTTTGTTTTACTTTAATTCTTTTGAGTGTATTTGGAAATAATAAACGAAACGATACATTTTATTCTTCAAAATATTTTAAGGCGTATCCCTTTTTATTGGATGAAGAAACAAATCACAGATGTTATAATACGAGAACATTTGAGCGTTTTTTAGTGTATTTTGGTTTGGTGGTAGTTGAAAGTGAGGACGACCGTTTGTTTTCTGATAAATACATTTCTAAAACAGTACTGTTTGATAAACTCTTTGAGTTGAGCCCTCCGAGAAAAAAAGCATAAAGAAAGCGATTTAAAT
>NVRM01000064.1 GCA_002400885.1 Flavobacteriaceae bacterium | reverse complement strand
CTTCATTAATAGTTAATAAGCTAGTATTACTTAAAGTAGCCGAAGTAATATCATCATCAGCTGTAGCTAAAATCTGTGCATCTACATACGTTTTTACCGCTTTTTCTGTAGGGAATTTAGTATCTGTTGTATCGGCAAGGTTTACATCTGTAGATTTGTTAGCGCTATTTTCTTTTAAAGCGATAGCTGTTGCATTATCAGAAATTCCTGAGATATCAAAAGTAATTATCATTCCATCTGAATTAACAAATGAATAAATATCCCCGTTTTTTGTTACATCATTACTCAAAAGCTTTAAACTTCCATCACTTAAACCAATATACCAAGTTGTGGTTGCAGTTGCAGGAGTATTTGGTGTTTCATTAACTTGATATAAATCCCCTTCGCCAGCTGAAAAGGCAGTGGAACCCCCGGCAGGGACATTGTTGATAGCATTAATCTCTGCTTGTGTATATGTAGTATGTCCTGTGATTTTTGCCTGCCCATAAGACAAACTAACTGTTAAGATAAATAGTAAAAAAAGTAGTCCTTTTTTCATGGTGTAAAAATTAAAATTGTTGTGGGTTACTTATTGTTGTTATTGCTTTTCTATTAAAAATGTGGTGGCATTTACTACGGTTTGTAATACCGCGCTACCCGAGCTGTGTTTTGCTTGGACGGCTATTTCTACGCTCAATGGAGTAGAACCACTCACTTCTATGACTCTTGTAGCCGTAGCGGTGTCTTTATTGTTACGAGAATTTCTATGCTTTCCAAAAGCTGTAGAACCAGGTATGATATTACCATTTTGTGTCAGTTGAAATTCAGATTCTGAGCGGTTGTTTCCACTCTTAAATTCCAAACTTACACGGTAGGTGATTTTATAAATCCCAGGAGTTTTTATGGTGATGGTTGTGTTTGTCGTGGTGAAGTTACTGGTGTCTACCACGCCATTATCTCCAAATTTCACATCGGTAAACGTTTTTCCAATTACTTGCGGGATGCTAGCGAGGAAACTTTCTGCGACTGCACCTGTGTGTTTGATCCATGTTACATCGGTTCCAACGGTGGTTAAAATGTCACCATCTCCTCCTGCTTTAATTTTAAATTCGTCTATACTTACGGTTTTAGTTCCTCCATCTTCTAAAGTAATGGTCAGTTCGTTTTTTATAGGATCAAAGGTAAAATCAGATATTTCCTGGTTGTCTGTGTTTTCTGTACACAAGGACCTCCAGCGGGTACCATCAAACTGAAACACACATTTTTCATCTATATTATAGACCATGGCGCCACGTAATGGTAGAATGTCATTCATTTGGACCGTTGTAACTCTTGTTAAGACAAAAGCACGGTCAGTTCCCTCTAGTTCTAAAATAGAATTGGGGTCGATCGTTTGAGGATTATCTCCTATTTTAATTTGTCCCATCATAGCGGATGTACAAATTAATGTGAGAATAAGTAAATTTCTTTTCATTAACTCTTTGGGTAACAATTAACAGGGTACAAATTTATGCATTTGTGAGCAAGTTTGTGTCAATAATTGATTCATTTAAACAAATTACTTACTTTAGGTAATAAACAGGTTTGTTTAGCATGTAATCAACATGTAGCCAGTCTTTTTTTTGCAAATATACATATTTTATATCATATGACTCTGTGGTTTTCTGCAATTATGCTTAATAGGTTGTTTTTGTGATTTTTTTAATGGTCTTGCTGTAGTTTTGTAATTTTACTAGTGATTTTGTGACATAATTGAGGTTTTGAAAGTCTGCATTGCCAAATTTTTTATTGAGTATTGCAATGGTATAGATGATTTTCCAATGTTTTTTGAGCTCTTTTAGGCAGTTTAGGTAACTTCCGCTGTAGGTGTCGTACATATGGGTTGGTTCTGAAATGAGTCCGTTTATTTCCAGTATTTTAAGATTTTTCCCGTTTTCTAGGTCACTAAACTGTTGGTATTTGATGTCCAAACGACCGTAGTCCCAACCTTTTATTTTCGCTGCTATGTTTTGGAAGTTCTGAGTTAATTTGCTTGAAATAAGGTGGTTTGCATTTATGAAACGGGTCCCTTTTGAGTGGTTTCCGATCCTGTTTAAGACAATGGTTTTTCCTTTTGCTGGAACTTCCGATAGTTGGGCTATGTTTAATTCAAGGAGGAGGTCTGCATAGCGTTTAGTACGCTTATTTTCACCTATAAGTGTTGCAATAGTATCGCGGCCGTTTCCTGTAACGCTCGGGAATTCTTTAAAGGTCAGCGAGCTAATAATACCCTGGTTTTTTCCTGGGATTTTGTAAAAAAAGAGGCCACATTCCTTTGGGTAGGCAATATATTCTTGGATGATCAAGTCTACGGTATTGTATTTTTCTAGATAGCTTATTAACGCTTTTGAACTGTTTATTTTTGCGACCAACAATCCTCTAAATCCAATGTCTGGTTTTATGATAAGTGGATATGTTAGCTGTTGGGAATCAATGTTTTTAAGTGTTTTTTGAGCCGTGCTTTTGGCAGGGACATACAGGGTGTTAGGCTTAAAAATATCAGGGATTAATTGGATGCTTTGGTATTTAGATTCTGAGCCATCACCGGCGCGTGCTATTCCTGGATTTATCGCATAGAAAAAACCCATGCTTTTGGCTTTAATCGCCAGGAAGATGGCGTAGGGGATTAGGGGGAGGTAAAACAGATAAGAAGGCCAGTATTCATAGCTTTTTATGAATTTCATAGGCTATTTATTTGTATCAAAAAATGCACCTACGATACATTGAAGGCCTTTAAATCCGAGTCCAATACCTAAGATGGCTAAGATGCAACCTGCTATAAGCCAGCTGTAAATGTCATCTTTTAGGGCTTTAAAACCAATCGTGATTAAGACAGGTGCGGCAATAATGAAGAGCAATGCGATGGCTGCATATTTCATTCCTTTATATAATTGTAGTTTGTTCGTACTCATAGGTGAATTGTTAGAATTCAAAAATAGTATTTTTTTTACTTTTATTAGGACTTAGTTTAAATTAGGTGACTTTTTTGAATTAAATGTGTCCAAATGAATGTATATTTAACCTAAAAACCTAAAAGAATAATACTATGACAGAAATCACAGAATCTTTATCAACGTTTATAAATTCCCTTTTAGAAGGGGTAGGGAGCTGGGCTCCAAGAGTATTGGGAGCAATCGTCGCTTTTGTAATTGGTTTATGGGTGATTGGCCTGTTGATGAAAGGTGTAAAAAAATTATTTGAGACCAAACATTTGGACGCGACGTTAAAACCATTTTTGACCACTGTGATGAGTTTTGCCTTAAAAGCGGTATTATTCATATCGGTTGCGGGTATAGTAGGTATAGATGTAGCTTCTTTTATTGCCTTATTGGGTATTGTGGGGGCAGCAATTGCACTTGGATTTCAAGGTTCTTTAGGGCATTTGGCTTCCGGAATCATGTTGTTGTTTTTCCGTCCATTTAAAGTAGGAGATTTGATAGAAATTAACGGAGAATTAGGGTTTGTAAAAGAAATTTCGGTGTTTGTAACGCTTATAGAGACCTTTCAAAATAAGACAGCCATCATTCCAAACGGAACGATTACAGCCAATAAAATTGTCAATTATACGAGTGTAGGAAACCTGAGGGTGGACATGCCTTTTGCGATTCGTTATGGTGCTGATATCCAAAAAGCCATGGACATTGTATCCACTGTATTAAAAAATGATGTAAATGTATTAAAAGATCCTGCACCTCGTGTGGCAGTCAATAATTTAGGTGAAAATTCCATAGAACTAGTGGCTTTACCATATTCAAGTGTGGACGGTTACTGGGATGTGTATTGGGATACCAGACAAAAAATAGTGGAAGCATTAGTAAATGCGAACTATGAGGCTCCTCTTCCTCAAAGAGTTGTTACGATGATTAAGTAGAATAGTGTTTGTTTGTTTAATATGAAAAGGGAGGTGAAAGCCTTCCTTTTTTTATACTTGCTAACATTCTAGTCTATCTAAAAAAAGACAGGTATAAGCGTTTGCTTTGTACCTGTCTTTTTTTTTGATAAGCTTGTCTAGATTTAGAACGTATCTATCAGATGATTAAAGGTGTTGCTTGGACGCATGGCTGCGTTTGTAATAGCATTATTAGGTTTGTAATACCCTTTAGTATCTACAGGAGCGCCCTGTGCAGCTAATAACTCGTCGTTAATGAGCGTTTCGTTGTGCGCTAGGTCTTTTGTAAGGGAACTGAATTGTTGTTGTAATGCAGCATCGCTTGTTTGTGTGGCCAAGGCCTGTGCCCAATATAAGGCAATATAGTAATGAGATCCTCTATTGTCCAATTCGTTTACCTTACGAGACGGAGATTTTTTATTTTCTAAATATAAATCAGTCGCATCGTCTAAGGCTGTTGCTAGGATTTGTGCTTTTGCATTGTCAGTACTTGTAGCAAGGTGTTCTAAAGAAACGGTTAATGCTAAAAACTCCCCTAAGGAATCCCAGCGTAAATGGTTTTCTTCTATAAACTGTTGTACATGTTTTGGGGCAGAACCTCCAGCACCTGTTTCGAACAGTCCGCCACCCTTCATCAAGGGAACTATGGATAACATTTTTGCAGAAGTTCCCAGTTCTAAAATAGGGAATAAATCTGTTAAATAATCCCGCAGTACATTTCCAGAGACAGACACGGTGTCTACACCCTCTTTTACTCTTTCTAAAGTGTATTTAGTTGCTGCTACTGGAGATAAGATTTGAATGTCTAAGCCTTTTGTATCGTAACCTTTTAAGTAAGTCTGTACTTTTTTGATGACCTCTCTGTCGTGTGCTCTGGCATCGTCCAGCCAAAATATAGTTGGTAATTGGGTTGCTTTTGCGCGTCCTACAGCTAGTTTTACCCAGTCTTGGATTGGCAAGTCTTTCACTTGACACATTCTCCAAATGTCACCTGTAGCTACGGTGTGCTCTAGTAAAATAGTTCCGTCTTCTGCAAGAACTTGTACGTTTCCGTCTGCTGCTATTTCAAAGGTTTTGTCGTGTGATCCGTATTCTTCGGCTTTTTGAGCCATCAATCCTACATTTGAAACACTTCCCATAGTCCTAGGGTCAAAGGCTCCATGTTTCTTGCAAAAGGCAATGGTTTCTGAATAGATTCCTGCGTATGAGCTGTCAGGGATGACCGCTTTAGTGTCTTGTAATTGTCCTTTGGCATTCCACATCTGACCAGAAGTACGAATCATGGCTGGCATGGAAGCGTCAATAATCACATCGGAAGGTACATGTAAATTGGTGATTCCTTTGTCGGAATTTACCATGGCCATGTCTGGTCCTTTTTCTAAGGCTACTTTTATAGCGGCTTCAATGGCTGCTTTTTTGTCGGCAGGTAAGGTAGCAATACATTGTAAAACATTTCCAAAACCATTGTTTGGATCAACACCTAATTCGTCAAATAAATCACCATAAGTGTCAAAAAGGTCTTTGAAATATGTTTTGACAGCATGTCCAAAAATGATGGGGTCAGAAACCTTCATCATGGTAGCTTTCATATGTAATGAAAACAAGACACCTTGTGCTTTGGAAGCGGCTATTTCTTTTTCTAAAAAGGCAATCAATGCTTTTTTAGACAATACTGTAGCATCTATAATTTCGCTTTTCAAGACAGGAGTGCTGGCTTTTAAAACCGTAATTGTTCCATTGGTCGCAACATGCTGGATGCTTACAACCCCTGCTTTTTCTAGAGTGATGGATTTTTCGTTAGATGCAAAATCACCTGAGGCCATCGTGGCTACATGGGTTTCCGAATTAGGATCCCAAGCGCCCATAGAATGTGGGTTTTTCTTGGCGAAATTTTTGACAGCTTTGGGAGCTCTACGGTCAGAATTTCCTTCACGTAGTATTGGATTTACTGCCGAACCTTTAATCTTATCGTATTTTTTTTGAATGCTTTTTTCAAGGTCATTTGCAGGTTCATCCGGGTAGGATGGAATGTTGAATCCCTTGCTGATCAATTCTTCAATTGCTGCTTTTAATTGTGGTTCTGAGGCAGAAATATTCGGTAACTTTATAATGTTTGCTTCTGGACTTTTTACGAGTTCTCCCAGTTCAGACAGCGTGTCAGTCACCTGTTGTGTGGTGGTTAAATTCTCTGGAAAAGTAGCTAATATACGTGCGACCAAAGAAATGTCCTTTGTGTCAATAGTAATATTTGCTGATTTCGTAAAGGCTTTTATAATGGGTAAGAATGAGCGAGTAGCCAAGGCAGGTGCTTCATCGGTAATTGTATATACAATCGTTGAAGATTTCGACATTTGTAAGTGTTTAATTAATAATCTGTTTGTATGGTAAGTTTTCAGGATGAAAATTACGATATCTTTTGTTCTTGCTAAAACATTTAGGGTACTTCTTACAGTTTATTGCGGTTATAACAAAAAAAAAGGCTGTTTTTGACAAACAGCCTTTTTTAGAATCGTTTTTTTGCTAAAGCAAAAATTAACGTCTTTTTTCAGTAATTCTAGCTTTCTTACCAGTAAGTCCTCTAAAATAGAAAATACGAGCTCTACGTACTTTACCGTGTTTGTTTACTTCAATTTTTTGAATTGCAGGTAAGTTGATTGGGAAGATACGCTCTACACCAAATGCACCTGACATTTTACGGATTGTAAACGTTTCTGAAGCTCCTGCTCCTCTACGTTGAATTACAACACCTCTAAAAAACTGAGTTCTTGTTTTTTCACCCTCTTTAATTTCGTAATATACAGTGATAGTATCTCCTGCTTTGAAATCTTCAAATTTGTTTTTTGCAACAAACTCGTCTTGTACGAATTTAATTAATGCTTCCATGTTATTTTTTATGATAATAGTTTTCAAAAGCAACATTCACGATTCTCGTCAGAGGTTGGTTTTGGAAATGCAAAAGTACTTCTTTTTTTTTTACTTGACAAGTGTTCTTATTAAAGTAAATCGGGTCTAATAGATTCAGTTCTAGCAAGGGCTTGTTCGGTACGCCAGTCGTCTATCTTTGGGAAATTCCCTGAGAGTAATACTTCTGGAACTTTCATTCCTTTGTATTCGGCGGGTCTTGTATATACCGGAGGTGATAATAAATTGTCCTGAAAAGAATCCGTCAGGGCAGAGGTTTCGTCGCCTAAAACTCCAGGTATGAGTCGGATGATGGTATCACATAAAACTACGGCACCTAATTCTCCGCCACTCAATACATAATCCCCAATAGATATTTCCTTGGTGATGTGCATGGCGCGAATGCGATGATCCACTCCTTTATAATGACCACATAAAATAAGTATGTTTTTGGCCATGGACAAGGTGTTTGCTGTCCGCTGATTTAAGGTGGGGGCATCTGGTGTCATATAAATGATCTCGTCATAGTCCCGTTCCTTTTTTAATTGAGTGATGCATTCATCTATCGGTTCTATCATCAATACCATTCCAGCACCACCGCCAAATTGGTAATCGTCTATTTTTCCGTATTTATTCAAGGCAAATTTTCGAAGGTCATGAAAATGTACCTCTGCCATTTGCTTGTCTATAGCCCTTTTCATGATCGAAAATTCAAAAGGACTTTTAATTAAATCTGGTGAAACTGTAATAATATCTATACGCATGGGGCAAAGATACTATTCTCTCTTTTCTTTACTCTATTCTCTCTGTTCTTTTTTATTTTATAGTGATTGGAGGGGGACTTAGTGATTGATGACTGCTTATTCTTGTTCTTAAAAAAAAGTAATTGTTGTTTACGAGTATGTTCTTCATTTGTCACTATTCACCATTCACTAACTTCGCTCCAAGCATCCGGTCAGCGTTAAAAATATCCTTCTTAAGTGTGACTTCTTTAAAACCATATTTTTGTACCAGTGTCTTTGTTTCTTTTCCTAAATATTGATTGATTTCAAAAAATAAGCGCCCTGTTGGTTTTAAGTGATTTTTGGCGAGTGCGGTGATTTTGTCATAAAAAATAAGCGGCTCGTTATCGGCTACAAATAATGCGGTATGAGGTTCGTGCTCCAATACGTTTTTCTGGATTTCCTTTTTTTCCAAGTCACGGACATAGGGAGGGTTGCTCACGATAATGTCAAATTTTTGAGCTAGCGTGGTTGCGGTTAAGATATCCATCAATTTAAAAGTGACAGAGACATTGTTTAATATCGCATTGGAGCGGGCTATGATCAATGCTTCTTCGGAGATGTCATAGGCGGTAACTTGTGCGTTTACTAAGTTTTTTGCCAAAGAGATTGCAATGCATCCAGAGCCCGTACCGATGTCTAATATGGATATTTTTTCTTGTTTGTCAGTCACAGATTCAAGAATCCATGCCACTAATTCTTCGGTTTCCGGTCTTGGGATTAAGGTGTGTTTGTTTAGGTTGAAAGGGAGGCTGTAAAATTCAGTGCTACCTATTATATATTGTAAAGGCCTGTACGTTTTTAAGTCCTCAAGGGCGTGCTGCCATTTTATTAGTTGGGCATCATTGATTTCAGAATTCGCTTCCATCACGATATCCACGCGGGAAAATCCTAAAATATCTTCGGCCAATAAATTAAAGAAGGAAAGTGTTTCTGTTTCAGGGTATTGTCCTTCTAATTCGGATAAGAAGTGTTTTTTATAGTCTTTTAATATCATTTTTATAGGTCTTTTAGCATCCATACGTTACAAGAATAATGTCCTGTGGTTCCGATGCGGTTTTCAATATAGTTAAATCCAACTTTTTTATACAAGCGTTGTGCTTCTTTCATTTGCGGCAACGTTTCCAAGTAACATTTCTTAAAACCTGCACTTTTTGCAAATTTAAGACATAATTCCATCATTTTAGCCCCCATTCCAATGCCTCTGACCGACGGGGAGAAATACATCTTCTGTAATTCGCAAATCAATGGATCAGCATCTTCTAATTGCATGATTCCTGCACCTCCAACAATTTTGCCGTTTTTTTCAATAACATAGTAGCACGCATTGGGGTGCTTATAGGTTTCAAACAACGTTTCCAGCGTTGGGTCGGCATAGGCAGTTCCAGTTAAAGGAGCATTTAATGCAATTAAAACGGTTCGGATGACTTCGGCTATTTCCTGATTGTCTTTTTTTTTAATGGGACGAATTTCTATGGTTGGATTCATTTTCAGAAAGCTTATATTTGCTGTAAAATTACGAAATTGTAGAAAATGAAAAAGTTATTAGTAGTATTTGTGTTGGTAGGGCTTGTTTCCTGTACGGTAAGTGAGGCCCCAGAATTTGTGGGTGTCGAAAATGTAAGGCTTCAAAAGTTTGATGGCAAGGAGATTGAGGTGTTTGCATCACTGAGATTCTTAAATCCAAACAGTCTTGGAGGGACCTTAAAATGTGACGATATAAAAGTGATGGTTAATGATATGAATGTAGGGGTGATTAATTCTGAATTGTTTGAAGTTCCCTCTAAAGAAGAATTTACGGTGCCTTTCGTGGCTAAAATCCCGTATCAAAAATTGTTTAAAACGGATCGAAAAGACCTGTTTAAAAACATTTTAAACATGGTGCTAGAACAAAAATTACAGTTGAAATACACCGGAAGTGTACGCTATAAATTTGGAAAAATAAGTGTTGATTACCCTTTGAATTATTCCGATTCCATCTCCTTAAAATCGAAGTAAATATGCCAGATGTGCTGTATATGCAACGTTGCATTCAAATTGCCAAAAACGGTCTCGGTCAGACACGTCCTAATCCTACGGTGGGCTGTGTGATTGTACATAAAGGGAAGATTATAGGAGAGGGGTTTACCAGTCCTTACGGAGGGAGTCATGCCGAAGTAAATGCAATCATGGCAGTAAAAAACAAGGCGCTTTTAAAAGATGCGACACTGTACGTTACCTTAGAGCCTTGTGCTCATTATGGAAAAACACCGCCTTGTGCACTGTTAATTGTTCGCCATAAAATTCCCTGTATCGTCATCGGGACGATAGATCCTTATAGTGAGGTTTCAGGAAAAGGAATTCAACTTCTCAAAGAAGCTGGTGCTCAGGTAAGGGTAGGTGTTTTGGAAGCGGCCTGTAGAGAACATCACCGTCGTTTTTTAACTTTTCACGGTAAAAAACGTCCTTTTATTGTCTTAAAGTGGGCAGAAACAGCTGATGGGTTTATCGATGTCTTTAGGGCGGAAACTCAGTTGGAGGATGCCAAGCCTAATTGGATTACCAATCGCTATTCTCGTCAATATGTACATAAGTTAAGAGCCGAAGAGCAGGGCATTATTGTAGGGACCAATACTGTGATAAATGACAACCCGTCCTTAGATGTTCGAAATTGGGCTGGACAAAACCCGGTACGGATTGTTTTAGATAGGACTCTGAGAATTCCTTTGGAATATACGGTATTGGATGGTCGGTTAAAAACCATTGTGTTTACGGAGGAGTATAAAAAGGATGTAGGAAACACAATCTATAAAAAAATTGACTTTTCACTGAATTTGGTCCAGGCTATTTGTGCAGTGCTTTATCAAGAAAACATTCAGTCTGTTCTTATAGAAGGAGGGAAGCAAACCTTGCAAAGTTTTATAGCTGCCAATGTTTGGGACGAAGCCTTGGTATTTGTCGGAGGGACTTCTTTTGAAAAGGGGCTTAAGGCACCTATTATTCAGGGAATCCTTGCCTCGGAAATGTCTTTTGGACAGGATGTACTTAAAAAATATAAGAACCCATGTTAGATTTATTGTATTCCGTGTTGTTAACAGGAATTATTCTCCTTGTTTTTAAATGCTTTAATAAGTATAAGGTTGCTAATTTAGAAGCGATTATCGTAAATTATGCCGTAGCTTTTAGCATTGGATTTTCGATGTCCAAAAGTGAGGTGGTGTTTAGAGACATTCCGAATCAATCATGGTTTATAGGCGTGTTGGTATTAGGTTCCTTGTTTATTATCGTATTTAACATACTAGCTTTGACAACTCAGAAATTTGGTTTTTCTGTGGTTTCTGTAGCGTCAAAAATGAGTTTGGTAATTCCTGTGTTATTTGCGGTATTGATGTATGGCGATGTCTTGACAGTCGCAAAAATTACGGGACTTGTATTGGCCTTGCTAGCGGTATATTTTATCACGAAAAAAGAAGCTGATGCTCTGGACTTTGACAGAAAGTATTGGTATTTACCTATCCTATTATTTATAGGAGCGGGGGTTTTGGATACCTTATTGAATTATATAGAGACGACCTATGTGCCCGCAGCAGAATTTGAATTGTATACGGCTAGTATTTTTATGGTCGCAGGTGTTTTAGGCGTTTTTTATATTCTTTTAAAAACCCTTGTTTTTAAAAAAGACTTTCGGTTTAAGTTTAAAAATATCCTCGGAGGTATTTGTCTAGGGATTCCTAATTATTTTTCTGTCTATTATTTATTAAAAGCATTGAATACCGAAGGGGTGAGTAGTGCTACTATTTTTACGATTAATAATGTAGCGGTCGTTTTGTTGGCCACCATGATGGGCTTGCTGTTTTTTAAAGAGCGCTTAAGCCTATTAAATTGGCTTGGAGCGCTCTTGTCTATTCTAGCTATTTTATTATTTTATTTTTAGGAAAGGCAGTTTTTTCAAAAAGCTCAATGACTGCTTCTCCATTCGATTTTTTATAGCCTCTAAACATTCCTCGAGTGTTAAAGTCCCAGAATACATCTCCGTTTTTATCAATTAAGATCATGCCTCCTTTACCTCCTAGTGGGGCTATTTGATTAAAAATCACTTCCTGCAACGCTTTTTTAGGGCTGTCCTTTGTGTATTTAAGGATGGACGATACCTCGTGAGCTGCGACGGTTCTTATAAAGTATTCTCCTGTTCCGGTGCTTGAGATTCCGCAAGTCGTGTTGTTGGCATAAGTTCCTGCTCCAATAATAGGAGAGTCTCCAATGCGACCATGTTTTTTATTGGTCATTCCTCCGGTGGAAGTTCCTGCTGCAATATTACCGTTTATGTCCATGGCTACAGCACCTACAGTTCCGTATTTGTGATCGTCTATGAGTGGACGTTCTTCTCTAAAAGCGGTATGGTCTAGTGTGGTTTTGTCTTTTCCTAGTAGTTTTTGGAGTTGATTAAATCTTTTGTCTGTATAAAAATAGGAGGAAGGGACCATTTGAAGGCCGTATTTTTCCAATAGTATTTCTGCTCCTTTTCCTGAGAGAAGTACATGTTTAGAACTGTCTAAAACCATGTTTGCGGCTAAGATCGGGTTTTTTACATGGTTAATTCCTGCTACAGCTCCGCTGTTTAAAGTGTTTCCATTCATGATAGAAGCATCCATTTCTTGGGCGCCTTCGCTATTAAAAACAGCACCTTTTCCTGCGTTAAATAAGGGAGAGTTCTCTAGGATAACGATGGCGGCTTGAACGGCATCTATCGCATTTCCTCCGTTTTCGAGAATTTTGTACCCGGTATTGAGTGAGGTCTCCAGCTGTTGTTTATAGGCCTCTTTTTGTGCTTCCGAAAAGTTTTTACTGACGATTCCTCCAGCGCCACCGTGAATGACAATCGAGAATTTAGAAGCTGTTTGTGTATTGTTGTTTGTAGGATTGTCTTGTTGGTTACAGCTAATGATAAGAATTAGACCTATAAGCAGGGAGCATCGTTTTTTCATAAGATTAATTTTATATTCAAATATATTTAATATTTGTTAATTAATTGGCCTTCACTTTATATATTTGTTGCAAAATACGACTTATCGAAATCATAGATACATACAGAACCGTTGTAAAACGTTGCCAAGGGGAAATCCATAAGGTAAAAGGAAGTAAATTTATAGGAATTGCAATTCCTGTGGAGTCAGAAGAAGAGGTAAAAGACTGTCTTGCAGCTGTTAAGAAGGAGTTTTATGACGCACGTCATTGGTGTTATGCCTGGCGCTTGGGGACAGAAACGTTTCGTTTTAGAGCTAATGATGATGGAGAGCCAAGTAACTCTGCAGGCCAACCGATTTATGGACAGCTTTTGTCGCATGACGTCAGTAATGTGCTAATCGTAGTAGTGCGGTACTTCGGAGGAGTGAAGCTAGGTGTAGGGGGACTTGTATCTGCCTATAAGACAGGGGCACAGCTAGCGTTGGCTTCTTCCAATATTGTAGAGCGGATTATTTGCGTTCAATTTAAGTTAGTATTCGATTACCCGCATATGAATAAAGTAATGCGGATAATTAAAGAAAATAAGCTGGAAATAATCGCACAAAAAATGGAGTTAAATTGTGAATTTATACTTTCAGTTCGCAAGGGTGAAGCCCTTAAAATCCAACAGTTCTACCTCCAGTTAAGATGCCTTACGATCAAGGAAATTGACATTTAAAATCCTGTGATTTTCTGCATAAAATATGCAGGTATTCTGCAAGGTTTATTTTTTTTCATATCAATAAATACCAAGGTGCTTTCACCGGTTGTTATAAGTTCATTTTTTTCATTGAAAATTTCATAGAGAAATACTATTTTTGCAGAAGGTCTGGCTTTTAATGTTGTCTTTAAGGTTAATAAGTCGTCGTATTTTGCTGGTTTTAAGTAGTTTATATTTAGATTAATTACAGGTAACATAATGCCGTCGTCTTCCATTTTTTTATAGGATATTTCTAGATTTCGCAGCCATTCGATGCGGCCCATCTCGAAATATTGGGCATAATTGCCGTGGTATGCATAAGACATTTGGTCTGTTTCACTATATCTAATTCGGAATTTAATTGTATGAGTCATTTGTAAAAAAAATGTTAAATTAAGTTGTCTTTATCTTACGAAAAAAATAGTTAATAATCAATAGTCAAAACGTTTTTTTATCCTGAATTTTATTCACACTTTTGTATGACTAAAACCCATAGAGGGAACTCTATCAATTTCAGCTAATTATAATATTAAAAGGTACAAAAAAGGATGAGTAAAACTGCAGCATCAGTTTGGCAGGAATGCCTGTATTTTATTTCGGATAATATCAAGCCTCAAGCATACAAAACTTGGTTTGAACCGATTATACCCGTTAAACTAACAGGTGAAGCACTTACAGTTCAAGTGCCGAGCAAGTTTTTTTACGAGTGGTTAGAGGAACACTACATTAAATTGTTACGTGTTGCTTTGGTGAAGCAGCTTGGAGAAGATGCGAAACTAATTTATGATGTACGTATGGAGAATACGTATAGTAATAATAAGCCCCGTACCGTTAAAATACCGAGTTCAAATCGAAATCCAATCAATCCGCAAGGAATGGCTGTGATGGCTGAATTAAACAAAAGGGAGTTACGTAACCCATTTGTGATTCCAGGAATTCAAAAAGTAAAAATCGAATCTCAATTAAACCCTAACTATAATTTTGATAGTTTTATAGAAGGTGATTCTAATAGGTTGGCAAGATCTGCGAGTATGGCAGTGGCAAATAAACCTGGAGGAACTTCTTTTAATCCACTGTTAATTTACGGAGGAGTAGGATTGGGGAAAACTCATATTGCCCATGCCATAGGTGTGGAGATAAAAGATAAGTATCCAGATAAGACGGTTCTTTATATATCGTCGGAGAAGTTTACGCAACAGTATATTGATTCTGTAAAAGGAAATACAAGAAATGATTTTATTCATTTTTATCAAATGATCGATGTATTGATTATTGATGATGTACAATTCCTTTCTGGTAAAACAGGAACTCAGGATGTGTTTTTCCATATTTTCAATCATTTACATCAAAATGGGAAACAGGTGATTTTGACTTCGGACAAAGCTCCTGTAGATATGCAAGATATTGAACAACGCTTATTATCTCGTTTTAAATGGGGATTGTCGGCAGAGTTACAGCCACCTCATTATGAAACAAGAGTGGCGATTTTACAAAACAAATTATTTCGTGACGGTGTGGAAATGCCAGAAGAGATTGTGGAGTACATTGCCAAGCATATCAAATCGAATGTTCGTGAACTAGAAGGTGTCCTTATTTCTATGATTGCGCAAGCATCATTTAATCGTAAGGAGTTTACCTTGTCACTGACCAGACAGATTGTAGATAAATTTGTTAAGAATACAAAAAGAGAAGTTTCTATTGATTATATTCAGAAAGTAGTGTCTAATTATTTTGATTTAGACGTCGCTACTTTACAGTCTAAAACTAGAAAACGTCATATTGTACAAGCAAGACAGATTGCCATGTTCTTTGCAAAACGATTGACCAAAGCGTCTTTAGCAAATATTGGTGCTCAAATTGGAAAACGCGACCATGCAACGGTATTACACGCTTGTAAAACAGTGGATAATTTGACCGAAACAGATAAGAATTTCAGGAAATATGTGGATGATTTAAGAAAGAAATTAACTTTTTAATCTTAAAGACACGCAAGTATCTTCCTATTAAATAATAAAAAACGAATGTGACCTTAAAGTTGCATTCGTTTTTAATTTTAAACTAATTGAGAAGCATGGTAAAAGTTATAATGGTTTGTTTGGGGAATATCTGTAGGTCTCCTCTGGCGGAAGGTATTTTGAAATCCAAGGTGAATGCAGAGCAAGTGATGGTAACTTCTGCAGGAACAGCTGCTTATCATATAGGTAAAGGTCCAGATATAAGGTCTGTAAAAGTAGCAAAGGAACATGGAATAGATATCCGTTTACAAAAGGCACGTCAGTTTAAAGCAGCTGATTTTGAGGTCTATGATTATATTTTTGTGATGGACCAGGCAAATTTTGATAATGTTGTATCTTTGGCCTCAACGGAAAAAGAAAAGGAAAAGGTGCAGCTCATATTAAATGAAATTTCGCCTGCAATGAACAGTGAGGTTCCCGACCCATACTACGGAGGAGAGGACGGTTTTAAAAATGTGTATGACATGCTAGATTTAGCCTGTGATGCAATCAATAAAAAAATAAGTATATGAGTGATTTAGGAAAGCTATATTTGATCCCTACCATGTTAGGAGATTCAGAACCGCTGGAAGTACTGCCTTTATCAGTGAAAAAAGTGATCGAAGAATTGGATCATTTTATTGTAGAAAACGATCGAAGTGCTCGTAAATTCATCAAACGTATTACCCCGAGAAAGTCACAGCCAGGATT
>NVRM01000063.1 GCA_002400885.1 Flavobacteriaceae bacterium | reverse complement strand
TTTCTTTGTAGCATTTACATTCAAATTAGTCACAGAAATCCCAAGTAATCGCACAGAATTATTCAACGTATCTTGATATAACAACTCTTTAACGGTGTCCAATAATAGTTGTTTTTGAGAAGGTATAACTAACTGGTGACTTATGTTGGGCGCTATGCATCCTAGGAATACTTAGTTATTGTCAGGTGTTTTTATTCATTCGATATTTTTGAATAAATATCCAAACTAATAAATTCTCCATTTTTAATTTCACAATCTTTCATAGTTCCTTCCAAATTGAATTTTAGTTTTGCAAGTGCTTTTTTACAATTCGTGTTTTCCGTTTCTACAAACCCCTCAATTCTATGCAGTCCAATACTATCAAATGCATAATTAAAAATAAGTGGCATTGTTTCAGTCATAAATCCTTTTCCCCAACTTTCTGGTAATAACCAAAATCCAATTTCAGCTTTTTTATTTTCCTTGCATAAATTATTTAAGCCTCCAGCTCCAATAAATTTACCATCAACCTTGGAACAAACAGCCCACCAAATTCCATTTCCATTTTTTTCAAGTTCAGAAAACCATCTCATTTGTTCTTTAGTTCCTTCTAAACTATCGAAACTAATTCCATAATACTTGATGATTTCTGGGTGAGAAAGTCCTTTAAAAACATTTTCTAAATCCGAATCAACAAATTGTCTTAGGATTACTCTTTGGGATTCTAAAATCGGAAATTTATCTTTCATTTCTTCTTAGTTTTTTAATGACTTACAACACACACATATCACTAATAGCTACAATAAAAACAAGATGCATTAATTATTTAAAACGCTTAAAATCAAGTAAAACGCCTCGTAAATATATAAAATATCCTATAAGTACCAAAAAAAACAATCCCTCCCCTAAAACTCCAACTTCAACTGCACATCCACAATCGATTTTTTCTTKGTRGCATTTACATTCAAATTAGTCACAGAAATCCCAAGCAATCGCACAGAATTATTCAACTTTTCTTGATATAACAACTCTTTAACCGTGTCCAAYAGTATTTSTTTGTCTTTKATAAAATAAGGCAGGGTTTTACTMCGWGTTTGTTGRGTAAAATCSGAGTATTTKATTTTTAAGGTTACGGTTTTMCCTGCWACTTTAGAGCTTTTTAGGCGTTTTTCTAGCTCTTCGGAAATACTTTCCAAACGTTCTAACATAAAAATTTCWGARGTTAAATTTTTAGAAAACGTATGTTCAGCGGCTACGGATTTTCGGATTCTGTTAGGGCTCACTATTCCCGTATGAATYCCACGGACAATATGATAATAATGCCCACCAGATTTCCCRAAATGCTTTTCTAAAAAGGCCAAGGATTTCTTTTTTAAATCAAGCCCSGTAAAGATNYCCAAGNTTGTACATTTTAGCYCKRGTYACTTTCCCWACACCATAAAACTTTTCGATGCCCAATGCTTCCAAAAAAGGAATMACTTCTTCTGGTGGAATGGTTTTTTGTCCATTGGGYTTGTTGATGTCAGAGGCTATTTTTGCSACAAATTTATTGACAGAAATCCCTGCGGAAGCATGCAGTCCCACTTCTTTAAATATACGTGCTCTAATTTCCTTGGCCAACATGGTTGCCGAAGGRTTTCCTTTGCTRTTYTCGGTRACATCCAAATAGGCTTCGTCCAAGGACAAAGGTTCTACCAAGGGYGTATAGTCCAAAAATATGGCCTTTATTTTTTTAGATATTTCTTTRTAACGTGYAAARCGAGGGGGTACAAAAATTAAGTGAGGACAGTTCTTTTTTGCTTGAACACCACTCATGGCAGAACGCACCCCAAATTTTCGTGCTTCATAACTCGCCGCAGCCACCACCCCACGATCACCACCACCGCCAACGGCCACTGGTTTTCCTCGTAAATCTGGATTGTCCATTTGCTCTACCGAAGCAAAAAAGGCATCCATATCCACATGGATAATTTTTCGTAAAAGGGCTGTTTCTTCCATCGCTCCAAAATTAACATAAAAAAATTTGATCCTCAATTTTATACCACGAGTTGTAATTCACTAACTTGCCTTATAAAAGAAACATTGTTTATGAAAGCACGCAGGATATTTTTAATCATTTCAGCCATTATCATCGTAGGAATTATAGTAATTTCATTGTTATTGACCCCTATTTATTGGCTGTTTATTATTGTAGGACCTCTTATTTTAATGGGGGTTTATGACTGTATTCAAAACCAACATACCATCCGAAAAAACTTCCCCTTGATTGGACGTTTTAGATATGCTTTAGAGGCCATTCGCCCAGAAATCATGCAATATTTTGTAGAGACAAATACAGAAGGTAGGCCCTTAAATCGTATTTTCAGATCCCTTATTTACCAGCGTTCAAAAAAAGAAAACGACACCACACCATTTGGGACTCAGATGAATGTATACCGTACAGGTTATGAATGGATGGACCATTCTATGTATGCCAAAAACACCAAGAATATCACCGAAATTCCAAGAGTCACTATTGGAGGTCCGGATTGTAAACAGCCCTACTCCGCTAGTTTATTAAACATCTCTGCTATGAGTTTTGGTTCTTTGAGTAACCGTGCTGTTATGGCTTTGAATAAAGGGGCTAAAATTGGAGGTTATGCACATAATACAGGAGAAGGAGGCCTGAGTCCTTATCATTTAAAACACGAAGGAGATTTGATTTGGCAAATAGGAACCGGATATTTTGGTTGTAGAAATGATGCAGGAAATTTTGATGCTGCTACCTTTGAGAAAGGCGCTCATAAATCACAGGTTAAAATGATCGAAATAAAAATTTCACAAGGAGCTAAACCTGGACATGGAGGAATTTTACCCGCCGCTAAAAATACTGAAGAAATTGCCAGCATAAGACATATACAACCGTTTAAAGACGTGCATTCGCCTCCTGTACATTCGGCGTTTTCAAATGCATATGAATTCATGGATTTCATCAAGCAGCTAAGAGAATTGTCTGGAGGAAAACCCATTGGATTTAAATTATGTATTGGTAAAAAACAGGAATTCATTGATTTATGTAGAGCGATGATTAGTACCGGAATCAAACCAGATTTCATCTCTGTAGATGGTGGTGAAGGAGGTACTGGAGCGGCGCCTGTCGAGTTTTCAAACTCCATAGGAATGCCATTGCGTGAGGGACTGGTTTTTGTACATGACACCTTGGTCGGATTTGACTTAAAAAAGGACATTAAAATTATGGCTGCCGGAAAAATCATTACTAGTTTCCACATGGCAAGGGCCATGGCATTGGGAGCAGATGTCTGTTACAGCGCCCGTGCGATGATGTTGTCCATTGGATGTATCCAAGCCTTAAAATGCAATACGAACGACTGCCCTGTTGGGGTAGCTACGCAGAATAAATCTTTAATTAAAGGCTTAAATGTGGATAATAAAGCCCAGCGAAATGCCAATTACCAAGAAAAAACAATTCATGCGTTTTTGGAAATTGTAGCCGCTTCCGGATTGAATCATCCTCAAGAAATTATGCGTCATCATATCAATAAAAGAGTGGGTGGAAATCAAGTCCGAAAGTACAGCGAATTGTATCCAGAACTCAAAGCGGGATGTTTGCTTACGTCAGAAACTGTACCCGAAATATACAATCACTATGACGTATCGGTTTCGGCATCGGCTTAAACCTAAATCACATACTTTACACCGTAATTTTAATAGCAAAGAACATGTCAATAGCAGGTACAAATATAAAAAGTGTGGAATGGTTATATAACAATTTAAACACGAAACATCTCGTGATTTTAGATGCTAGTATGCCCAAAGCAACGGATAAAAACACATCGGACAGTACCGCAAATTACGGGATTAAAGGAACGCGTTTTTTTGATATTAAAACTGCATTTTCAGATACTACGGCAGCCTTTCCAAATACGCTTCCGAGTGCCGAAAAATTCACCGCATCTGCACAACAACTCGGCATTAATAATGATAGTATCATTGTAGTTTATGATCGTTTAGGTATTTATTCTAGTGCACGTGCATGGTATCTTTTCAAAGCCATGGGTCATAAAAATGTAGTGGTTTTGGATGGAGGTTTACCAGCATGGGAAAAAGCGGGCTATCCAATTGAAAAACGGGAAGACATCGCCATTAAACCTGGAGATTTTCAAGCCAACTATGCAGCCAGTTATTTCTACAACGCAACCGATGTACTTTCTAAATTAAACGATGACAGCACACTTATTTTAGACGCAAGAACTACAGATAGGTTTGAGGGAAGCGTTGCAGAACCAAGAGAAGGATTGCGTAGCGGACATATTCCATCATCTAAAAGCATGCCTTTTGCAAGCTTGTTACAAGAAGGATATTTACTAGCTAACAACGAATTAGAAAAAATATTTACATTAAAAGAAACCCACAATAAAGCCCTTGTTTTCACCTGTGGTTCTGGGGTAACCGCCTGTGTATTGGCACTAGCCGCTACAGAAGTGGGGCTCAAAAACATAAAAGTGTATGATGGTTCTTGGACAGAATGGGGATCTAGACACGAATTACCTATTGTTTCTAAATAACTCATCTTCAGTTATTAATAATAGTTGGCTGAGGACTTTTTAACCAAAGTTCTAGGCCTCCAAATTACCACGCTATATTATTTTTAGAAAACATTGTTTTTATGATTCAAATCATAAAAATAAGCTCCTTATATAGATTACTTTTGTATTTAATTAGTCTAAATAAGAATAGTATTATATTGCAAATGTACGGAGTAGCTTATGTTTCATTTGTAGGATGTTCTACCATCGTATTCGACTATAAAAATAGCGAGGAGATGTTTTTAAGGAGCACTTGTCAAACGCTAAATTAAATAACCTCTAAATATTTATAACATGAAAAAAGTATTAATTGCTGCATTAGTAGCCTTGGTAAGCATTAGTTGTGGAGACACAAAAAAAGAAGCAACAGAAGTAACGAAAGAAGTAGTCGTGGAAAAACCAGCTGTAGCTAAGGAAGTTGAAAAAAGTGAAAACACAGGAAAAGAAGTGACCTTACTTTTATCGTCTAACGATCAAATGCAATATGATAAAACAATACTTAAGGTAAAAGAAGGAGCACGTGTAGTACTTACTTTTAAACACACCGGAACCATGCCTAAAAAAGTAATGGGGCATAATTTTGTTTTATTAAAACAAGGGACAGATATTCCTTCATTTGCTCAATTAGCAATGCAAGCTGCGGACAAAGAATATATTCCAGAGTCAGATGCTATTATTGTACATACCAAAATAATTGGAGGAGGAGAAAGTGTAACCATTACTTTTGATGCTCCTGCCAAAGGAACCTATGATTATATTTGCAGTTTCCCTGGACATTACTCAATAATGAAAGGTAAATTTATTGTTGAATAAACAAGATATATTATAGGTAATATCGCTTATTTCGAGCAAAAATCATGTCAAAAAAAAGACTACTAATTGCATTAATACTCCTGATTGTAGCAGGAGTAAAATCCTATTCTCAAATAGCATATTCTGGTAAAATTGAACTCGGATACCTCGCCTTTAAGCATCAATTGCTTGATGTGGATCCAGGCCCCAATTATAGAGGATCTCATTTAGATAAGGGGCAAAATGGAAAGGAAATTAGCATGAGTAATGGAATTAGTATTCATGACAAGTGGTATACAGGAATAGGTGTTGCCTACCTGAATTTTGAAGGAATAAACGGAATATCCGTGTATTCGGATGTTGACTATCGCCTTTTAAAAACCAAATTAACACCAGTTTTTAATATGAAGTTAGGCTATAATCATAGTTGGAATCAATACGAAAACGGGACTAAAAGTGTCCTCTTTGAACTAGGAGTCGGTGTATGTTATAAGCTAAGTAAGAAACGTGCTATTTACATACAGTCGGGCTTCTCTGTTATCCAAGAAGCTTCTTTTACGCCCTTTCGTATAGGATTTAAATTTTAAAAATAGTACAAGTTATCTACCCCTTTTAAGCAGCGTTTACGAATATCTCCAAATAACCAATGTGAAAAGCTATAGGAAACAGATAGGGTAGTACTTTAAACCTGACTCCTGTAAATAGGTTTCATAAGTGCCGCGGAGTGGAGTTTAAAAGGGTAAAAAAAAAGGATTTAGTACTTCTTACAAGTACGATAAACGGGAACACTACACATACAATTATGGGAACTAAAACATTAGATAATAGACAAGGACATTGGTTATTAGCCAAAATGGGAAAAAAGGTTTTAAGACCTGGAGGAAAAGAACTCACCCTAAAATTAATTAACGGTTTGGATATATCTTCCACCGATGCTGTGGTGGAATTTGCACCAGGACTTGGATTTACGGCAGATATCGTACTAAAAAAAACACCTAAAACATATACAGGAATAGAGTTAAACGAAGCTGCAACAGCCATTTTAAGAAAAAAAATAAATGGAAAAGGTCGTTCTATTATTGTTGGAAATGCAGGAGCATCTACCCTGGAGGCATCTTCTTATAACAAGGTGTACGGAGAGGCCATGTTAACCATGCAGCCCGATCATAAAAAATCGAAAATTATTAAAGAAGCCTATCGTATTTTAAAACCAGGAGGTTTGTACGGAATTCATGAAATAGGATTGACTCCTAATGATATTAGCAGCGAAGATAAAAAAACAATTCAACGAAAACTCGCAGCAGTTATTAACGTAAATGCACGTCCTTTAACGGTTAAAGAGTGGAGCGATTTATTGGAAAAGGAAGGATTTGTAATTAGGCAAGTAATAAAAAACCCCATGCATTTATTAGAACTCAAAAGAGTTATTGATGATGAAGGTCTTTTTAGGACTTTAAAAATTATGGGAAATATGATCCTGCATCCATCAGCTACCAAACGTATTATGGCCATGAGAAAAGTATTTAGAGATGCAGCACATCAATTAAACTCTGTGGCTATTATTGCGGAAAAAACAGCCTCTAAAACACCCGTATCTTAAGGATTAAACTACGCTATTTAAACAGCAATTGCTTGTCTATATAACCTAAAAATTGATGGTGATTTAAAGCTATTTACTCCTTTCTATCTATTTAAAATTGATTTAATTATTTAGATCGATTTTAAATAATAACAGTAATTTTGTACGGCTGTAAACTCCCTTAATTATGATAGCAATTAAATTATTACAAAAACATGGAGCTTCTATAAAAACGTTTAAAAAAGGGGCTTTTATATTTGAGAAAAACGATCTGCCACTCTACTATTTTCAAGTAGTATCTGGGCTGGTAAAAATCAATAATTTTAACGATCAAGGTAAGGAGTTTATACAAGGTTTTTTTAAAGAAGGATCCAGTTTTGGAGAACCTGCTCTGTTGGCAAATATGCCGTATCCTTCCAATGCGGAAGTTGTTAAAAACACCGTGATAATACAGCTTCCTAAAACGGAATTTTTAGAACTAATGACCAATCCAATTGCGAGTATAGCAATTGTAAAATCAATTGCAAAACGCCTTTATTTTAAGTCTTTAATTACAGCTGAAATTTCCTACAAAAAACCGCCTCATATAGTATTAACATTGTTGGAGTATATAAAAGCAACAACAAGTGATTCCTGTGCAAGTAACCTCTTTAAAATAGCGTTAACACGTCAAGAAATAGCAAGTTTAACAGGACTTAGAGTAGAAACTGTTATAAGGGCTATAAAATTATTAGAAACCCAAGGAGCTATTCAAATTATAAACCGAAAGGTGTATTTGTAAGTATAAAACGGTAGTTATATCAAAAAAGAAAACGACACTTATAGTGTCGTTTTTTATTGGAAAAAAAGGCGATTTAGTGAGAAAATGAGTTTCCTATTTTACAAAGTGATTTGAACATTAACGCTGTATTATAGTACTAATTCGCCTATTTTTATTTCTATGATTCTAAAGTGATACTTTTAAGTTGTTTTATTATTTTAAATTTCAATAGCACTAGGATACTTGTAAAGCCCACGGCTATAATGATAAGTAGTGCTTGAATTTCTCCCTGTATATTTCCATAACTACCACCGTAGAGCGCAATCTTTTTAAACCCTTCTAAAAAGTGTGTAAGCGGAATAATTTGGGCAATGTTTTGAATAAATACAGGCATGGCTGATACCGGCCAAGTAAATCCACTTAAGACAAATGCAGGAGTGGAAATTACCATTAATAATTCCGTAGCTTTTAACTGATTTGGAATGGCTACGGAAAACAACATTCCTATGGCCATGGCTGCAAATGATAATAATACGATCAATAGTAACATTGGACCATTAAAAACATCTACATCTATATTAAAGTACGGTATAAAACAAGCAACGGCCATCCATACAATAAATGTCAAGCCTATAAAAGGAGTCATTTTTAATAATACTTGGTAAAAAACACTATTGCTTTTCCCCACTAATACCTTAAAATATCCATCTTCAAAATCTCTTGCAAACACGAGTGCCAATCCTAAAAATATAATTTGTTGCATGATTGCACCAATCAATCCAGGCATCATAAAGATGGTGTAATTTCCTGCGGCATTATACAACTTATTAAAATTAGTTTTAAAAGGTTCAAATGATTTTAAGGCTTGTTTAGGGTGCATTCCTTGTTTTTTCAAGGATTCAATTTCTATTCCTGCCTTTAAAGTCCCCAATACTTTCATGATGCTTTTACTAGCAAAATTAGCATTCAAGATGTTACTCATATTTAAATCTATGCGTACTTCTGGATATCGCTTTTGCAAAATATCGGCTTCAAAATTACTTGGTATTGTAATCACTGCTGCGTATCCATGGTTCGGCATTAAGTCTGCTATGTCCTCATTTCCAGCTTTAAATTCTACTATTTTAAGCGTTTCACTATCATGCAAAGCATCGGTAATTTTATCGCTCAAAGGACTCATGTCTTGGTCTATTAAAACAATGGGTAAATCCAATACTTTTGCTTGCTTATACACATATCCAAAAAGGACACCGTACAATAAAGGCGCACCAAAAAAGATGGCCATCAACACATTGTTAGAGAAAATACGACTGAATTCTACTTTAAGTAGCTGTACAAATTGCTTCATCATTTATTGTATTAAAACGGTTGCATTCAAATACAAATCGCCCGTTACGATCGCTTTTAAAGGAAGTAATTTTAGTTCATAAATAGCTTCCGATAATTTATATAAAGGCGATGTACTGGTAATATCAGCATATCTTGCCAACTGTTTAATGGCGACAATTTTACAAGGAAATTCCTTTTTTGTATAAGGGTTTACCACCACTAATTCCTGTCCTATTTTATAATCATATACCTTGGCTTCGTTTACCGTAAACCTAAAATACAAACTACTCAATTCATAGCCATTAAACAAGGTGTATCCAGGAGTTGCCAATTCACCTTTATGTAAGGTAATGGTCTCAATAGACATGTTCGCAGGGGCTATAATATATTGTTCACCCGTAGCGACTAACACCTCTTGCTCTACTCCTTTTGCACGCGCTAATTGACCGTTTGCTTGCGCAATTATCTCCTTTCGCGTTCCATTTAATACGTCTTTCTTTTTGGCCTCTATAGCGCTTACTTGTGCCTTCGCCATCTTTAGTTTCATACGGATTTCATCCATTTTCTGAGAAGAAACTAAGGAATCTTGAAACATGTTCTGAACACGAGAAAAGGTTTCTTTCGCAAAATTTAATTGTGCTTTTGCCGCATCTAACTTTCCATCTATTTGAGCTATTTGCTCATTGGTAGCACCATTATGCGCCATTAATAGTTGTGCTTCTGCTGCCTTTATAGCACCTGCAACTTGCGCCAATTTTGCGGCCACTTCTGGCAGGTCAATAATGGCTAAGGTATCCCCTTTCTTTACCTGCTGCCCTTCGGTGACAAATACGTCGGCTATTCTCCCAGGGATTTTTGCAGTCACAGCAATTGTTTCAAATTTCACTTTCCCTCGTAAAAAGGTGATTTCTTCAGGTCCACAACTTACAAGTACGCTGGCCATTGCCAGTAAAATTGTGATATGTTTTAACGTGTTTTTCATTATAGCTATACTGTAATTAATAAATAAGTCCTTTGGCTTGAAGGTATTCCAAGCGTGCTTTTTGTTGCATATAAAAAGCAGTTTGAAGCTTGAAATTTGATTTTTCTACATCATTCAACGCATCCATCAAATCTGTAATACCTGTCAATCCATTTTTATATTGTTTGTTTACAAAATGATACATTTTAGTCGCCAAAACCACCTCTTGTTGTATCATTACAATTTTTTGATTTACCGTCTGTAAAGACAATCTCGCTTTCGTTTCATTTAACTCAATCAAACTGGTAGCCTCTGTTAATTGTGCTTCGTATTTTAATTTGTTCTTGGCGATTTTCTTCGCTTTATTTTGGGTTTTAAAACCATCAAAAACCGACCATTTTATACCGACACCAATATACCATTTAGGATCCAAAAGCGACAAGTCGTCTTCTATAAATTCGTAATGTCCTTTGGCGGCTATTTTAGGTATGAACTCATTTTGTTCAATTTTCTGTTGATAACCTGTCGCAAGAATGACCTCTTCTAAAGCAAGAATCTCACTTCTCTTTTTAGTGCTTCTCTGATCATCTGCAGTCAGTACACTAAGTTGTGGCTGTAACTGCGCTAATTCCATTAAAGGAAGGTTTGTAAGTTGATGCAACAAGGCTAGCACCAATGCTTCTTTATTGTTTATATCCAGACGTTTAACTTCCAATCGATGCTTGGCAAGTGTGATTTTTTGTCGGTCTATAGGGATTGCTAAGCCATTTTTAATAGCTGATTTTACAAATTTCTCTTGTGTATTTAAGTAGTTTTCACTGCTTTGGAGTACTTTTTTCGAAGCCTGAACTAAGCCCAGTTTATAATAGGCATCACTCACGGCCATTACTACGGAGGTTTTAGCGGTAAGACTTGCGTATTCCTGTGCTTTTTCTTTATGCTTGGTGGCTTTTACAGCATTGGACACTTTAAAACCACTGAACAATACCCAGTCCATATCCAAGGATGCTTTCAATACATTTTTATCCAATAAAGGAGGAATTTCACTAGTAGGAATTCCTGCAGGAAATGGCGTATTAAAAGGGACTCCAATCGCTTCTTTTATCAATAATTTCTCAGTCCCTTTCAAAAGACTAACTAAATTATTATCAAAAGAAACATCATCATTTAATCTTGTATACGTTCCGTTTAAGGTAAATTTAGGAACAAAGATGTTTTTGGCTAATTTTCTGTCAATTTGAGTCTGTTCGATGCTCAAATTATTGATTTTTATAGCGGCACTTTTATCCAGTGCAGCATCTATTAACCCCTGTAATTCTTTTACTTTTTCTTGTGCGCTGCTTTGATAATTTCCGCTAACAAATAACAAGCATACAAAAACACTTACTCTTATTATATCTCTCATTTCTACATCACTTAAATCCAATCTTACTATTGGACTGCAAATGTAATGTATGTAAAGAACATAGCATTTGACCTATGTCAAAAATAATTCGGTACCCAAACTCAAAAAAATGACGCGAGAGAAATGGCTAGAGCTCAATGAAACAGCGCTCAGAACGAAACACAGACTCCAAACACCCTGTTTTTCAGACGAGTATAATTTAAACGCATCAGTTTATTTACTGTTTTGAACGGATTCTGCTCAGCGTTTCCTGGGTAATCCCAAGGTAAGAGGCAATGGTTCCTAAGGGAGCTCTGTACACAATTTTAGGGTAGGTTTTTAGCATAAAATCGTAGCGTTCTTGTGCTGTTTGAAATTGAATCGCAGACAATCTATCCACCATAGAGCCCATTATTTGGGTGATAAACACACGTCCAAAACGCTCCATTAAATGATATTGGTCAAATAAATCATGTAATTTTTCATAAGAGACGGCATACAAAGTACAGTCTTCTAATAATTCTGTCGCATAAATACTGGGACGCTGGTTAAAAAAACTATCCATACCTACCAAAAAATTATTATCATTAAAAAACCACACCGTAATTTTTTTTCCTTTATCATTGGAATAATAACTTCTAGCCAGTCCTTTTTCTAAATAATACAATTTTTTACAGGTCTCCCCTTCACTTATTAAGCGATGGCCTTTCGGAAATGTTTCCTTCTCAAAAGCATTTCTTATGATTTGCAATTGGTCTGAGGGAAATGGGATAATTGAGTTTAAAAAATGCTGAAGATTCATACGCCACGAAAATACATAAAATATGATTGTTATGCCCTAGAAATAAGAATCAAAATATCCATTTAATGCTGTCTGTCATATTCCTTTAAAAGTACGGTTGCTCCATGTAGAAAACGATGCTCACAGTTGGATATATCCCCTGTAAAACGCAATCGTTTTGGAACTCCAAATTTAAAAATCCCTTTTCCTTTTGCCATCTTCTCTAATCGCTTTAAAGCCTTGTAAGAAAGATTACTATACAAAAAACTCAATACTTCACACTGCTCATGAAAACCATTATTTTTATCCCATGTCACAGCTTCTACTTTGGATAATTTACTCGTTGAAAAATTACGTTCTTGCATGAGCGGAAAGGCAAATTCAAATACCTGCTTAGATCCTTCATTTACAAAACGCACCACTTCGGAATTTCTAACGATAAAAAACCGAATACATCCCTGGTCCACTTTGGACAATTGTTTGGCGGCAATCTCAGCAATTCCAGCACTTTTAAAAAGCCTTCCCTGATCAATCCGCTCGGCATCAAACCACGCATAAAAATCTCTAATTTGACTCACCGATTGATACTTTTCAAAACCTTTCGGGGAATTCAAATTAAATGAATTAGCCGTTTTCCACGTTTTTCTGTTTCTGTTTCTATCTTTTTTAAGCCAAGCCCCTTCTTTTAAAACACGTTCTCCTGTTACTTTCCGATAGTGTTTTATACTGCGGAACTCTTGGGCGTTTAAAGGTACATTCATCAAAAATAACATCATAAATAAGCAGCCGAAAAACCGAGGTCCAACCGTCCTATAAAAAAGTGAAAATCTATTCATTTATACTTGTAATTTACTACTCTAAGGTAGGCTATTATTTTTAGTTAATTATTAAAATTCAAGAGATAAAATCAATATTTTTTAACAACAAGTCGTGTCAGAACAACTCTTATTCTCTTGAATTGGAGGACAAGGAATAGTTCCGAAAGTACAAAACACACAGCAATCTCCTGTTACAGGTTTTAAAACGGTCTTGCACTGTTCACATTTATAGAAAAACTGACAAGCATCCGTAGGCATTGTCTCTTCTTTTTTATGCCCACATTCAGGACAGGTAATGGTCGATAGTAATTGAATATCCATGTGTTTTTTTTTGTAATAGTAACAAGGTTAAACACTGTCCTACAGAAAACATCTTTGCTAATTCATTTCTGTAACTAATCGGTGTGTTTTAGTGAATTTAGAAATTACTTTATATTTTCATTAAAAAACATCTAAAGCATTAACTATCAGCATGTTTTTATGTTTATAAAGTTTTAGTTCTATTTTTAATTTTTAAAAACTTCACATTAATATACTTTTAACCAGTAACATACCTTATTTCTCATTGAAACACCTCACTCTCAGAACAGAAAAGACAATCAAAATTCATTTTTACTAAAAAAATTAACAAAAGCATCAAATAAGATGTTTATTCTGGAAGAAACAGCACTAAATAGTTGCTCTTTATCTGTACTTTTAGAACATAATAATGTTCTTTTTTTAGTCCAAAGATATCGAATTATATTACTTTAGCACATGCCTTACCTATAGAATTTATTATTTCTATTCTAAATGTCCCATCAATAAGGTTGATAAAAAATTAAACGCCTTCTTTTTGGCTTATCAAAAAATCTATTCATAAATTGTGGAGTACAAATAATACTCTATTATCTATTTTACTATCATCAAAAACTAAATTTATAATGGCGTTATCAAAAGCACAAATAAGTAAGAATCATATTGTAAAAACAGCGTTTATTTTGTTTTTAGAAAAAGGGTATAAAGATATTACTATAAATAATATAGTGAAAGCTAGTGGCTTTTCTAAAGGAGCCATATACCATCACTTCGCGAGTAAAGAAGCTATTTATTACGCAACATTAGATACCTATTATTTTGATTTATTAAAAAACGAAAAAATACAGTTCTTATCTGGAGATTTTAAAAATGACATAAAAAACCTTTATAAATATATTTGTCAAATTTTTAGTCAAATAGAAAACCTGACAGCCGATAAATTAAAATATCCTATAAGAAACTTCTTCAGTTATCAACTCGAAAGTGAACTCAACGCTGAAATAAGAAATCAAACATACGAGACTGTTCTTTTTTACAGATCCGAGGTTCTTAAAATAGTTAGCGCTGCAAAAACAAACAAACAAATAAAACAGGATATTGATAGTAAAGCCATCTCATTTCAAATTTTAGGAATTATAGAAGGGCTGGCCATTAATAACTCTACATTAGAAAAAGATGTAGAAACCAAACTTCTAGTGCAATACGACTATGTTTTTAATAGTTTTTTTAAATTAATTTGTATTGAATAGCCTATGGCTCTTTCTTAGAAAAGAGAGCTAAAAATAAATACCTCGAGAACACGCCTCGAGGTATAAATAATTTAAAAAAATATAGGTAGTTAAAAACTATAACTTGCGTTTAAAATAAGCATTCTACCAATCTTTGGTGTAAAAGGATATGCTCTATAAGAAGTATTATTAATATTTTGAATAGAACCTGCAAGACTCAACCCATTTTCAAATCTATAATTTGCATTCGCATCTACAATAGTATAAGATGGCATCAATCCTTTAAACCCGTATCCATCTACAAAACTAGCTGTATAGGGGTCTTGGTATCTAGCTGACATACCAAAAGATATTCCTTTATCCTGAGTATAATCTACCCCATATTTGACCCTGTTTTTAGGTGTTAAACCGGTGTTTACAAGATTACTTTTATTAAAATCATTATTTACATGTGTATAATTTGCATATACAGACCACTTATCAGTTATTAAATATTGTGCACCAAGTTCCAGTCCTCCCCACTTCAATGATTCGTTAAACGTACGATTGTTATAGGTTAAATGCATTTCGGGAACACCGTCATACTTATTCCCCATAGAATGTTCGACAAATCCAATAATAGCTTCATTTTCTATAGGTTTTGCTGCTTCTGATAACATATAATGTAGGGTTGCTCTGTCTATCCCAAATGAAGCAAGCTGATCATCAGTTAATAAAGGGCTTACGGCAGTTATTAAATCTTTTCCTACAGAACCGTAATGTACTCCGGGATTCGTTAATTCATAATCTCCTTTAATTCTTCTCCCCCAATAGACTGACAAATCTAAAACCAACTTATCATTAATAACTCCCTGATAACCAAATTCAACATTTTCAGTTATCTTAGGTTTTATAGGATCCGTTTTAGCTGCCAAAGGGTTTACACCTTCTTCATAAACAGCTCCTGTCAAGGGATTTATAAATGTAGCGGCTGTAGTTCCTTGAATATATTCTTTTAACCCAATTAAAGCATCATACTGTCCTTGACCAAGGGCTCCTTCTTCTAATAAACCTCCAATAGCAAGTTGATAAGCTATTGATAAAGGCATGTCTGTACCATCAAAAGACACCCCCGGAATAAAGGTTTCTGTTCTTGCATTTTCGTAATCATATTTAGAGTATCCTCCTAAGTAATTAATGTAAAAAGGCTGGCTCTCAGAAGGAGTCCCAACAATTACGTCTCCAAAAAAATCTATCGAAGAACGTGCTAAAGCAGTCCTAGACCAGGACCCTCTAATAGAATGGTTTGGTGCGGGTTTGTAAACAACCGCAAATTGAGGAGAAAACTCTGTAGCGTCCATGGCTTGAAAATCATCTATACGGCCTGTTAATTTAATATTCAATTTTTCTGGAATTACCGCTAAATCACCATGTAAGTAAACTCCTAAAACCCCAAAGTCATCTTCATCTTCATACCTTCCGTACACTGTTTTTTTAGAATCTGTCGTTTCTAATCTATATTCGCCTCCTATACTTACATTTAAGATGTTTTTTATAGCGTCAAAATTGTACTGTGTTTGAAATTCATGCGCTGCATTTTCAGCTACATTTACTTCTCCTGTTTTATACGAAAAAGCATCTCCTAGTCCTACTTTTAAAAAGCTAGAGGAATACTGAGCAAAGAAACCTCCTTTGGAATAACGCAATTGCGCATAAAACGAAGGAAACTCCCAGTACCCGTCTCCTCTATCAAGGTAAAAAGGAGATTTTCCTTCAATATACCCTGCATTTAATTTAATCTTATG
>NVRM01000062.1 GCA_002400885.1 Flavobacteriaceae bacterium | reverse complement strand
AACGCCCACGGCAATCTCACGCTACAAACCCTCCGTCAAATCGAGTGGTTTTCTAATGGTTTTCAAAGAAAAAATCATTAGAAAATTGTATCGAGATTCGTACCTGTTTTAATCACCACCCTATGAAACCCACCCGTCATTACGAGGAAGGAACGCCCGCGGTAATCTCACGAAAAACACACAAAAACATATTCTATTTTTTACCCCGTAACTCCCTCAAAAAAAGCAACAATCTGCCGTTTAAAGTAAAAAACATCCACGTTAAAACACCAATTCAACACATAAAATAGTTCATATCCATCTCCAAAAAAAACAACGCTTTAAATAAGAACAACGATTCTTATTGGACTTGTTTCTAAATAGATAGTAATTAACACTTGTTAATAAGTCGTTATTCAAAACCACGTGCGTATAACATTTACTTAGTATATTTGAGAGAGCTTGTAGGATTAACTGCAATAGTTTTAAAAGATTATTATTACCATAATAAACACTAGCTGTCTATTGTAGATTTGATCAAAATTAATAACAAAATCGTAGCATTGATACTTAATGTCAGCTAAAATCAATACTTATCTTTGGTTATATGTGCTGATAGTTAAAGTGTTAATGGGAGTCAAAGAACTAACCGCAAAAAAAATAAAACCTAATGAATCAAGCAAATATCATCAGAGAAATTCAGGAATTGAAAAATCAACTATCATATTCTAAAAATGTTGGTTTTTTCTTTGGTGCAGGAACTTCCACAGCATTAGGCATCCCAAATATTGCTCAATTGACAAGTGGTGTTGAAATATCATTATCAGCAGACCTAAAATCACACTTTTCAATTATCAAAAGTGATTTAGAAACAACATTCCCTGAAAAGACTATTAATATTGAAGACATCTTAAACCAAATTAGAAGAATTCGAGAAATCACAGGAGAAAAAAGCGAGAAAAAATACCTTGAAATTGACGGAGTTTCAGCAAAATCATTGGACATCGAGATTTGTAATAAAATACATGAAATTTTAAGCGAAAAAGAGAAGGGTGCGGACTTGAGGAATACAAAGAAATTAATGGCTTGGCTAAATATCCAAAACAGAGATTTCTCAAAAGAAATTTTCACATCAAACTATGATTTGATTTTCGAAAAATCCCTTGAAGAAACCCAAATACCCTATTTTGATGGGTTTGTTGGTTCTTATGAACCATTTTTCTTAGCAGAGAATGTTGAAAGGTTTGTTGATAATAATGATATTACAAAATCTTGGATAAGATTATGGAAAATACACGGTTCTTTAAGTTGGTTTTGGAAGAAAGACAAATCAAAGGATTCATATAGAATTGTTCGTTTAGGGAAAATTGACAATATAGAAAAAGAAGGTAATGAAGTTGTAATTTATCCTTCAAAAGAGAAATATGATTCTTCAAGAAAGCAACCATTTATTTCATACTTTGATAGACTTAAAACTTTTCTAACAAATGGTGAATTACTATATATTATTTCAGGTTATTCATTTTCTGACCAACATATAAATGAAGTAATTTTTAATAGTCTAAGACAAAATAACAGGCTACATATTATCGTTTTTGCATATTCAGATGATACTATTGATGAACTATATAAGTACTCGTCATCTTATTTAAACTTAAGTGCTTTTGGTCCGAAAAAAGGAATTGTTAATGGAGAATTGGTTGAATGGTCAATAAATACTACTGAATTAGAAGAAGATAAGAATAGTGCCTATTATTGGGAAGAAGAATCAAATGAATTAATCATTGGTGATTTCAATAAATTAATTGATTTTATAGTTACAAATTCTGGAAAGAAAGATACAATTGAAAAACTTACGAATGAATAATGAAATCACATATCTTGGTACAATTATAAGAGTTGATTCAAGCACAATTGAAATCGAAATAACTGACCAAATCCCATCTTCTGCACCTATAATTAATGGTCGAGTATATAAAATTGGTCAAATTGGCACTTTTGTAAAAATGCCTATTGGAAATATTTCAATTTATGGAATAGTATCTTCAGTTAGTAATACGCCAAGTAAATCAGATGATAGTTCAATTAAACAAATAATTGGTTCACGATTCTTAACAGTTCAATTAGTCGGAGAAAAAATTGGGGATAGAGATTTTGAAAAAGGTATTGGAACTTATCCTACAATAAATGATGAAGTTCATTTAGTGACTGAGAAAGATTTATTCGAAATATATGGTCAAAAAGATGCAAATTCAATTGAAATAGGCAAACATTCATCATCAGAAAATTTAGCGGTATTTGTAGATATACATAAACTTATATTAAGGCATTGTGCAATTTTAGGTTCAACAGGTAGTGGGAAATCAAATACTACAGTTAGTATTCTAAAAGCAATATTAGATGATTATAATGGTTCTCGGGTCATATTGGTTGACCCACACGGAGAATATGCATCTGCATTTCCTGATGCAAAAGTTTTTAAAATAAATGATGCTGATAATCCTTTGGTTATACCATTTTGGTTAATGAATTTTGATGAATTGGCTTATTTCCTAGTTGGTGCAAAGCCTGCAGATGATGCAAAGCCTGATTATAGAAAATTTCGTGAATTAATAACTGATTTAAAAAGAGAAAACCACGACAAATTAAAATCTGGAAATGTTGAAAAAAATTCTGTTACAGCAGATTCTCCGATTCCTTTTAATGTTCGAAAAGTTTGGCACGAAATAAATTGGTGGTTAAATGCAACATTTTCAGAATCAACCAGAGATAAACAAACAAGTACAACCGTTCAATTAGCCAAGGATGCTGAGGACAATATCATAAATGGTAATTTTGATAATCTTATTCCTGCCGAATTTGTGCCATACTCAATGGGAACTAGCGCACCATATAAGTCTAAACATCAAGATTATTATTCTTACGAGAAAAAAATATTATCAAGAATTAAAGACAGTAGGTTTGATTTTCTATTTAACCCTGGAGATTATAAAGATGAAAATTCTAAAAAAGATTTACATAACCTATTAAACGATTGGATAGGAAGTAATGAGAAATTAACAATATTAGATTTAAGTGGTGTTCCTTTTGAAGTATTAGATATTACAATTGGATTGATAACAAGATTTATTTACGATAGTATGTTTTGGGGTCGATTTGAAGAATACACCGGTAAAAAAAGACCATTACTACTTGCATATGAAGAAGCACATACATATTTGAATAAAAATGACAATAATAGTTATTCCAAAAAAGCAGTAGAACGAATATTCAAAGAAGGTCGGAAATTTGGAGTTGGAGCAATGGTAATCACTCAAAGACCCTCTGAGATATCCGAAACAATTTTAGCACAGGTTGGAACTTTGATTGCTTTAAGATTAACCAATTCAAGTGATCAAGGAATTGTAAAATCTACAGCACCTGACAACTTAAATAGTCTGATAGATTTATTACCATCATTAAGAATTGGAGAAGCAGTAATAGTTGGAGAATCTATAAAAATACCTTCAAGAGTTCGGTTAAAACTGAACAACCCAAGACCATCAAGTGAAGACCCCAAACTTGTAGAAGAATGGAGTAAAACTTTTGAACAAAATGATGAAAATTATAAATCAGTCGTAAAAAAAATAAGAGAACAAAAAATATAATATTATGGAAAGAAAATATATTGAATCATCAATGATTAGAAGTATCGGATTTGGTTTCGAAAGTTCAATTTTAGAAATTGAGTTTAATAGTGGAGCAGTGTGGCAGTATTCTGATTTTCCAGAATCTGAATGGTATGTATTTGAAAGTGCAGAATCTCAAGGTAAATTTTTTCATAATAATATAAAGAATCAATACTCGGAATCACAGGTTGGATAATAAAAAGTATGTCTATAATAATGTATGTAAATCAAGACTAGTGCTTATTAAATAAAGATATAGATAAACCGAAATGGAGTGCTTATAAACGCCTAACGGTTGATACAATTAACGTTAGATACAAGTGAAAAATAATTCTATGAATGATAAAGCATATTTTAAAATTGATACTAAACTGGCAAAATTATTAGGTGAAACATATAGGTCAACCGAATATGCCCTGAAAGAATTAGTTGACAATGCTTATGATGCAGACTCTGAAAATCTTGAAATTATCTTTCCTAAAGAGTTATCACCTAATCCTGAAATAATTATTTCGGATAATGGTTCAGGCATGAAGGAAAATGAAGTTAGAACAGAATATCTTAATATTGCAAATAGTAGATTTGTAAGAAAAGGTAAACTCTCTATTAGCAAAAAGAGAAAAATAAAAGGAAGAAAAGGAATTGGGAAATTTTCTGGGTTAATGGTTGCCTCAATAATGAGAATAGAAACTACGTCTAATGGAGTTAAGACTTCATTAATTATTGATAAAAACCAATTAGCTAAAAAAGGTTACGACCTTGAAAAAGTTCCTCTTGAAATCGCAACAGAAGTTACTGAAGAAAACATATCAGGCACTAAAATCATTTTATCAGGTTTAAATCAGAATTTTGATTTTCCTAACCCTGAAAAAATGAAGCAGTTATTGGTTTGGGATTACGGAAGAGAAATCGATTTTAATATTACGATAAATGGAAAAGAAATAGGAGTTTTAGACCTCCAAGGCAAACCTTATTCTGAAATAATAGAAATTGATGGAAAAAAAGCCTTTCTTAATTATACAATAACTCAAAAACCAATAAAGTCAAGTGGTATCGTCATGAAAGTAGGTAACAAATTGATAGGAAAACCTCAAAACTACCTATTAAATGATAAAGTAATTCCTAAAAAACTTCAAAACAGAATTTATGGAGAAATTATTTGTGATGACCTAGAAGATGATGTTACAGCAGATTGGGGAACCATAATAGAAAATAGTAGGTTAAATAAAGTTATTACTGAAAAAACTACTGCTATACTAAAAAAAACTGTTAATGAAGTTTTCAAAACAGATATGATAATGGCATGGGCACGTTATCAAAGGAAAATTAATCTAGAACTTGAAAAACTTCCGGAATATAAGAGACCGTTTGCAAGAAAAGCACTTCGCAAAACCTTAGAGAAATTTTATGGAGAAAGTGAATCCAGAATAAATACAGTTATTTCCGTTATGGTTTCGGCAATGGAGAAAGACCATTATTGGGATATAATTTCTAATATCCAAAAAACAGAAAATCACGATATTGAAAAGTTTGCAAATGCTTTAAATGATTTTGGTCTTTTAGAAATGAGTATTATAACAAGCCAAACATTAAATAGATTAAAATATTTAGATGAATTAGTTGTTTTAGTTGATAATCCTAAATCGCTTGAAAAAGACATCCATAAAGCTTTAGAACTTAATACTTGGGTTTTAGGAGATGATTATAACGTTTTAATTTCAGACGCAAGTTTAGAATCAGCAATACATAAAGTATTAAATAAAAAATATAAAGGAGACAATCCTAAAAATAGGCCGGATTTACTGTTAGGCAGAAAGGTGAGTAGGGAGCTTGTGTTAATTGAGTTTAAAAGACCCAATTTCACTTTAAATAGAGATACAGAAAGACAAGCATTAGAATATCGTGATGAACTAAACACATACTTTCATAATCAACACATTGAAATAATTTTGTTAGGTGGTCAAGTTAAACATAATATTAGTTCGCATAATGAAAGAGATGATGTTCATTTCAATACATTTTTAGATATTATAAGTATAGCAAGAGCAAAATTAGAATGGTTAATTGTTGAACTGAAAAAAGAATAACTTGTGGCTAATACGATAATATAAGTAATTGAGTAAAAATAAGATTTAAACCAAAAATTAATTCCAATTCCTGACAAATAATTTAAACTTTATTTCTCGAAATTTATCTAACAATATAAACATATACAACCGTACCCCTGATGAAAAATTATTAGAAGACGCAAGTCGGAATTTAGAAAAACTAAACAAAGTAGAAACAGACCTTGACTTCCAAACTAGAAATGAGGAAGAGTTATGGCTTTTTAACCTTCTAAAGATTCGTGTTCAAATGGAAAAAGAGTTACGAGAAATTATTTAAAAAAGAAGAAGTGTAAGTTCCCATTCGGGCTTAAATATAAAATATTTTAGTCTACACAAACTATTTGAATTATACATTGAAAAACATCCAGATTCTAAGAGATTAAAACAGCCACAAAGATTATTTAGCAATGTTGCTAATGCTGTAGTTTATGGACAAATAATAGCAAGCGACAATATGAAGAAGTATAAGATTTGGAAGTTAAAATATTGAGAGACATAAGGATCACTTCAAGTTTGGAGGGGTGAATCCAGTGTGCAATACCTAGCGATTAAAATTACATAGGTCCGTCGCTTCCTTCTAGTTTTATCATATTGACCAAAACCTAAACGCAATGCGGGTTCGATGTTTAACCCATAGTTCAGTTCTTTTAATAAAGACAGCCAACACGAAGTTTCATTGAAGATAAATCTTTTGATTAGGCTTTAGAGTGAAAAAGAGTTCCCTAATTGCAAACTAGAAAGTCCGACATTCAAATACGCACAGTAAATAGCTCAACCATCCCCCCCCCAAAAAATATGAACTCAAAACTAATAAGCATTACCCTAATACTACTACTACTATCAATCACATGTTCATCCCCTAAACACCCAACATATAAAGGAAGTCCGGTAATAAACGCTGTTTCTTTAAAGACCTCGTATAGAATCGACAGTGATTGGTTTCGTGGTAGATGGAGTCTTGCTCCCAAATTGGAACATGACACCTTAAAAGTAATGTGTTACAAACCCGTAGTATCCTTTGAGTTCAAAACAGATATTGACAGWATAGCCTTTGAMTTACCAGTAAATAGCAGCAAAAGCTTTTATGTTCGYTTAGACGAAAACACCTATGCACACACTGTTATTCAGGGYRTTGCTTTTCAGTCCAATCAACTAAAACATGACACTACAAACASSTCAGGAATCAGTATAAAATACCAAACARCACCGAGTRCTTATTTGGAAGCACTAAAGCAACAATTTCCCTTGGATTTTATCACCAATAAAATGTCTGACATGGAAGTAATTCTRGCGGTRTTRRATTGGACAAATARTCGCTGGAAGCATAACGGAAATAATTCACCCTCAAAAAATGATGCCATTWCCATTCTAAACGAAGTAGAAGAAGGGCAGGAGTTYCCATGTTTTGCCTATGCCATAGTATTGCGAGACCAATTGAATGCTTTRGGCTATAAAGCAAGAACCATTTACTTAAAAACCAACGATGCTACCCATCGGRAAAGATCCCCWGGACATGTAGCCACGGAGGTGTTTTTGACGGACTTGCAAAAATGGGTTTTCGTGGACGGRCAATWTAATATAATGCCTACTTTAAAWGGGCTKCCCTTGAATGCTGTTGAATTTCAAGATGCGATCAGTACACATTATGATGAGGTTTCCTTGCGAAGCCTTGCGACTGAAAAGCCAAGTAAAGCCCTTTATGTGAGTTTTGTTTATGACTATCTATACTATTTTGATACCACTTTAGAAAACAGGTATGAAACAGTGACAAGACATCAGATAGAAGGTAAACGTTCGATGATGCTTGTTCCGCTAGGAGCCAAGAACCTAACTCATATTGACTTTTGGAATACGGATGTAAATTATTGTATCTATACAAATTCACTGAACGATTTCTATGCGATACCTTAGTATTGACGGCATACAATACCGATGTGTTTTTGTTGATATAGGATGATTGTTTTGTAATTCCCGAAACGCTCTGTTATCTTTTAACTTTTCTAAGCATGAAAATTCGAAAAACAAAGCTTAGTTTTGTGTTCGTTCGTTCGTTATAAGTATCATCAATTAAAAACCAAAAAAATTGCCATTTACATTCTCACACCCTGCAATAGTCCTTCCTTTAAAAAAGGTTTTCGGAAAATGGCTGTCCTTAACGGGGCTTATCATAGGGAGTTTAACACCCGATTTTGAATATTTTTTACGCATGAAAATTCAAAGTGATTACAGTCATACCTTAACAGGGGTTTTATGGTTTAATCTTCCGCTAGGARTCCTACTTTGTTTTTTGTTTCACCAAGTAATTAAAAAGCCACTCCTAGGAAATCTRCCTTCTGGAATGCAGAAAAAACTTTTAAAACGCAACGATTTTGAGTGGAGYARYTATTTTTTYCGCCATTGGATAATCGTGTGCACTTCGCTTATTATTGGAGCGTRTTCTCATRTTTTCTGGGATGCTTTTACGCATCATAATGGCTRTTTTGTYACTKTTTTCGGACTAGAAAGYGTRATTCCTGTTGTTAATATTCCCGTTTTTAAACTATTACAACATGCAAGTACTGTAATAGGGGGAATGGTTTTAATYGGATATGTTTGGRAAATGCCAACAGRTGAAATGAGTACTACAAGACCATCCCTTAAATATTGGTTAAGCATTGCGGGAATAGCAGCGGTTATCATCATRCTAAGACTTTTAACAAACCTTAGCATTAATCAGTACGGGAATTTAATTGTAACCGGAATAGCAGCAGTTATGATTGCGATGACATTGATTTCTTTCCTGGAAATAAGAAAAAATAAAGATTAAAAGAGGAGTTAAGGAGGATTTTGGATCTACTTGTTTTCTTTCTTCTCTAGGATGCACCTATTCATGCTTAAAATAGTGTTGATTATTTAAGTATGCTGTAGTCTTAAATGCGTTGGTTTTTGATTATAAAAACAGGAACTACTTATTGTTAAGGATTATAATTGCCCTGTTTTTTTAAAATCCTATGCGGTAGCAGCTACATCTTATTCAGTGTTTAGAGCACTTTCTAAAGTCAATTTGAATTCTTTATTAAAAATTAACACCCTGACAATTAGATGGTTGTGTATTTTAGTAATGTTAAATATTGCAATCACCTTGTATTGCTATGTATTATAATGTATGTTTACATTGTTATACTATGTATTAATTAAATCAATGTATTTTGAAAGACGAATTTTTAGACAAATGGAAATCACAGGTAAAGAAAGGAACTCTTTCCTTTCTTGTATTAAATGCCATAAGTAGAAAAGAGTTATATGGCTACGAATTAATCGAAATTATAAAAAAATCAACCGCTATTGAAATAGCCGAAGGCACTTTATACCCTTTGATGAATCGATTAAAAAAAGAGGGGTTAGCAACATCTAAATGGGTTGAACAAGAATCCGGCATTCCAAGAAAGTATTATACACTTACGAGTGAAGGTAAAATTACGTTAAAACAAATGCGTAATTATTGGAATGAATTACAAGAATCAATTACAAAAATAACGAACGATGACATTTAAGAAAATTGAATTTGAAGATAAAAACGCGCAGCGAGTTTATGGAAATTACATAAAAAATTTAAGAAACGTTTTGAAACCAATTCTTGAGACAGACAAGCAAGAAGTTTTGATGGAATTTAATAGCCATATATACGAACACTTACAGAGTAATACGTCTAAAACCGAAATAGAGCTTCTTTTGAATGCCATAGACAAATTGGGTGCACCCGAAGAAGTTTTAAAGCCTTTGATAGCAGATAAGTTGTTGGAAAAAGCGACCAAATCCTTCAACCCAATTCATATTTTTAAAGCTTTATTTCTAAACATCACTAATGGTATAAGTTACATCATTTTCTTTGTACTATACTTATTCTTAGGGACCTTTATCTTTTTGATTTTTGCTAAATTATTTAATAGCAATGTAGGCATGTATTATAGAGAAGGGAAGTTTCAAGTTATAGGCTTAATTAAAGATACATCAGATTATCAAGAGGTCTTAGGTTATTGGTTTATTCCTTTAATGATTTTTATAACTGTAATCTTATATGTTTTAATAACGCTGTTATTAAAATTAAAAAAAACACTAAATGAATAATTATGAAAACAATAATAGCAACGGTGTTTTTAATAATAAGCACGTGCGTAGTGGCCCAAAACAAAATTATAACACTCGAAAAAAAGAAGCAAATTGAAAGTTATATAAATCATTTTGAAATTAAAAATCAATTAATGGGTAATGTATCCATTTTTGAAAATGGAGAGGAACTTATCAACGAAACATTTGGATCTAAAAACAATACTGATGCAACAAAATATACAGTTGGTTCGATCACAAAGATGTTTACATCTGTGCTATTTGCTAAAATGTATGAATCGAGTAAAATTGATTTTGATGAAAAATTGAGCAACTATTTTCCTGAAATTCCCAACTCGAATAAGATCACAATTAAACATCTCCTGAGTCATACCAGTGGTCTTAAGGACTATGTTGTGAAAAACGATAGTCTCTATTTTTGGTTGAAAGAACCTGTAGCAAATCAAGATATAATTCAAGAAATTAGACGTCAAGGAATAAGTTTTCAGCCAGGTGATAGTCTACAGTATTCAAATTCTGCGTATTATCTGCTGGCTAGAATTTTAGAGCAAAAAAATCAAAAGACATATAAAGAAATTGTAGCCGATAATATAACAATTCCATTAGGCCTAGAAAACACCTTTGCAATAGATAAATACAGTAAGCAGCTGAATGTTGCTAAATCGTATGAGAAAAGAAACAATCAATGGAATGAAATGGATGAGTTTTATTTCCCAAATACTTCTGGGGCAGGGGATATTATTTCTAACGCTTATGATTTAAATAAGTTTTTATTAGCGATATTTTCAGAACAAATAATTAAGTTGTCTACATTAAAAAAAATGCTCCCAATAGATGGGGATTGGTTTGGAATGGGATTTATGAAAGTGCCCTTTTATAAAGATATCGCCTTTGGACATGGAGGAGATACTTATGGTACACACGCTGTTACATCCTATAATCCAAAGAATAAAATAGCTATAAGTTATATTATAAACGGAGAGAATTACCCAACCAATGATTTTGCGATAGGATTATTGAGTATTATATATGATAAAGATTATAAACTACCCGAATTTAATGAGTATGTACCTGAGAAACGATTTTATGCTTTGTATGAAGGTGTTTATGGTGCAGAAGATTTCCCTATGAATATTAAAATATATTTAGAAGAAAACGAATTAAAAGCGCAAGCAGATGGACAACCATTTTTTACCTTAAGTCCAAAAGAAAAACATGTTTTCTCTTTCGTTCAGGCAGGAATAGAAATAGAATTCAAACCCTTTGAAAATAAATTTATCCTAAGACAATCAGGGCAATTATTTGAATTAAAAAAACTATAAATATTGTGTACTATTAGTAAAACCTACCCGGTTTACTAAAACGAATGTCTTGGGTGTTTACGACTTAATTTTCAGAAATATACACATGTGTACTTCATAGTTGGCTAATTACTAGTTTAATGGGGGTTTCTTTTCAGCCTTCCTGCTGATTTTACAGGAAAGTTGGAATCAATTTATAGGGATAGATAGCTTACTTAATTACAGGTATGTATTTAGCGAGTAAACATATTGAAACTCCATTTTAACTTTCATTATTTTATAATTTGGTATGCTATAAGTTGTCTGATATTTATAGCTTTACTTAACAAAATCATGGCAGATACGCTATTTGCATCTAAGTTAAAAATCATGTACTTTTAACAAACAAGACTAGGTTTTTATAGTTGATGACGCGTTATTATTTAAATAATACTGTTTGTATGAATGCGTTGGTTTTTGATTATAAATTGCTAAAATCATACTTCAATTCTTGTACGGTGATACTTGTGGAAAGCGTTTTGTTAAACCTCACTACGCTTTGCGGATCATTGTAAAAAAATAACCTTTAAAAATTGTTTAAATTGAAAGATAAACTGAATATTACATTATTGATTAGTTTTTTAATAGCCTTAATTTTAACTGTTTGGTTGTATTTACAATTTGAAAATAGGGTAGGAGATATTGCATTTAACAAAGAAATTGATAATGCTACTTTTAAGGTATGCGATGAGAAACAGCTATTCCAATATTATTCGGTCAATTCAAACTATCAAGGAGGAAAGAAGGCCTTAAAAAAGGAAATATGGGAAGTAGTTCAGCAACTATCTTTTGATACATCAGGACTCATAACTTTTAGGTTTATAATTAATTGCAATGGTGATGTCGGTAGGTTTAGAGTGAAATCAATACATAATGAACTGAACGAAATTAGGTTTAATATTCAAAAATTGCATGCACTACAATCGGTCCTAGAAAATTTATCAAATTGGAATCCTGGAATGTGGGGAGATGAAAAATATGATAGTTACTATGTTTTGAATTTTAAAATTGAACAAGGGAAAATCACAGATATATTTTAAATTATGAAAATATTTTTTAGCATTCTAAAAGTAATTCTGATACTGCTGTTTCTTTCCTATACCTCTTATATCGTATTCACGCTCTTTTTTTCTAACAAAGAAAAAAGGTTTGAAATAGCCGAGCATCAGCAGGGTGTAATGCTATCTCAAACTATGTTTAAGGTGTTGACTTTCCAATATCCAGCGTATTCAGACGCTTATTTTGAGCAATCTGTTCCCTTTAATAAAAGAGGGGATTTTGCGACAGGGTTTGACTTATTAAATAAAGCGGTTGCACTTGACCCTACGGGGCATTTAGGCTATAGGGGTTATATGAAACTTCGTTTTTTAAGAGATTATAAAAATGCTTTAATCGATTTAAATACACTGGATAGCTTAACTCCAAATTTCTCAGATGCGCCATGGGGCGAAGATATCGATTTCTTAAGAGGAGAATGTTATGTAGGGATGAAAGAGTACCAGAAAGCCATTGGTTGTTTTAACAGAAACATAAAAGAAAATAAAGAAGATTGGGTGGACTTAAATACATTTGTTTACCTCGGAATATGTGAACATGAGCTAGGAAATTATAAAAGAGCAATCGTAGCATATAAAAGGGCCTTAAAACAATCGATGTATACGCCAGAAGCACATTTTGGATTGGCAAAAATTTATCTGAAATTAGATGATTTGGTTAAAGTAAACGAACATCTATTAAAGGCAGAAAAATGGATTGACTATAAACGGGAAGATCGTTATAAGGAATTTCAAAACGAAATTTATTTATGGGAAATAACGGAGTTTAAAAACAATGTAATTGTGCAGTGATTGAGACTCAGGATAGAAAGTAATGCATAGAATATAGAGAGAATACGCTTGGATGCATTGAAAAAGAAGCGATAGGAGAAAGCGTAAAAACAGATGGTATAATGTTGTGTAGTGATGGATGTCATTGCTGCAAAAGGTTTTCAAAAGAGGATGAAATGGAGTTTTATCCATAAATACTTCATAAAGAGAAAGGGTGTAAGGTCATTATCATTCACGACATATAAGAGGACTCATAGTAGAGTCAAAAGAGTTTTTTTGAGTGTTTAGCAAAATAGATATGGCAATATTTAAACGGGAATCGCTTAAGGGGGAAGTATACAATCAAGAAATGATACAATCAGTATGTTTGTAGATAAAACAATCAATTTAGAAGCCTTAAATGGGTTGAATGAGAACTGTCTAAGTGTAAAAAACCAAGATCAATACAGCCCTGAATTACAGACTTTTTGTTTTAAATAGATTCATGATCCTCAGAGGTGTTCGAAAGCTAAAAAGAGTGCTTAATGATCCTGATGTTATCGCTAATATCAGGAAGGATTGCTACTTTATCAAGGTGTTTCTCTAAAATTCACACAATAAAATAAGCCAAATCAATATTTTTTCAGGACATATTTAAATCAGGCATATCGCGAATCAGTACGGAATAAATTCCTGTTTTAATATTGATATATTGTTCGAAACAAAACAAGGATATCGATACGTGACTATACGTTTGAAAGACCGTAGAAGTCCAAAGGGTATATTGTACCAAAGCAATATGTAGGTGTGGAAATAATCAAGAAAAAGCAGGGTCTAAATATTTCCTACATTGGATAATACGATGTTTTATTTGATTGTAAAAGTTCCATGCTTTACAAAATAATTAGGAAACATACATTATAATTATTAGAAATAAAAAGAGTACTTTTCAAGAAAAAATTGAAGCTTGAGTGTTTATGGTCAATAGATTAAGAGGCTTGTTTTTCCGCGTGCTACTTCTCCAACAGCGGTTTAAAATTCTTAAAAAGACAGTCTTTAGGCATTCTGAAAACGTTTAAAAAAAGCACGAACTATGGAGGAACAAACGATAAGTAAACTGATCCCTGCTGCCGCATTACTAATTCTCGGACTTATAGAGTCCGTTGGAGGATTGTATTTTGATGACAAAAGAACAAAAAACGATTTTACAGTAGAGCTTTTAAGTCTTCTTACGTTACCGACATTAATACAACCTGGAATATTTGTTTTTGTACTTTGGCTTATGGGAATGGGTTTTCCTATGTTTGAAGATTACTTTGTAGATAGCTCTTTTTGGTGGCATATTTTGGCCTTTCTTTTATTGGATGATATGACACAATACTGGTGGCATAGACTCTCTCATGTAAGTAAAACAATGTGGAAACTTCACAGGCCACATCATGTGGTGGAAGAAATGGGGGTACTTGTAACATACAGAAATGCACTTTTATATTATGCATTTATGCCCGGAATATGGTTTTCGGCTGTTTTGATTTATTTAGGAATGGGCTATGTCTATTTATTTTATCTTCCTGTAAAATTATTGGTCATCTTATTAGCACACAGTGAAACTAAATGGGATAGATTTCTCTATAAGGTGAAAATATTAAGTCCGTTAGCATGGATTGTAGAACGCACAATTTCAACACCAAGTACACATTTTGCACATCATGGTTTGACTTGTGAAGATGGCGTATCACATCCCAATGGTAATTATGGTAACCTGCTTTTTATATGGGATGTTATTTTTGGGACGGCAAAAATCACACGTAAGTATCCTACAAAATTTGGCGCTTGGAATCAAATAAAAGAGCCTTGGTATGTCCAACTTCTTTTTCCGATTTTTAAATCTAAAGATCCTAAAAGTGAACTCTACTCAATCAAAGTCGAAAAGGGGAATGCTTCGAAAAGCTCTTAATTAGTTTTCAAAAAAGAAAAATAACGTACCGCATCACTCATTTTAAAACACCACTGTTTCTTTAGATGGGGAATTCGTTATGCGGTTTAATTTATTGTAAAAAAGAAGTGTTATTCTCCAAAAAATCCCATAATTTTGCCACATGGATACACTTGATCATTTTTTTAAAACAGCTTCTGAAAGCATTGCTTCAAATAATTTTGTAAAATTAACGCTAAGCAAGCCGATACGTAAGGCAGAAGGGTTTTTAAATGTATATGTTCGCTTGGTTACGATAGATGATAAAGAGGTGTTACGCTTTAAATATCGCTATACAGAAACCAACGAAATTAAAATATTTACGTTTACAGAGGCCTTTGCCGAAATCACAAAATTATTAGACGAGAAGTTTAGATTTGGAACTATTTTTAGTTTAGATCAAGACACTATCGTGACGGTTTCTAAAAAGAAAAAACTAAACTATAGAGAAACGGCACCTAGCTTTAAAAATAAATTACCAGAAGATACGGACAGTGTAGAAGCGTAAAAGTCCTTAAAAAAATATTTACTATTTTTAAGGTATGAAAACTACAATTAACTTCTTCTTTTTATGTTTGGTCCCATTTTTAATAAATGGGCAAACGGATACTCAAATACATGCTGTTTTTGAAACCTTGGAACAGTTTCCAAAGGTTAGGGATATTGCTATTTCCAATAGGGGAGATGAAGCATTTATAACAGTGCAAAGTCCTTTAGGAGAAGTGTCGGTATTGTTGCAAATGCGGTATGTGGATGGTCTATGGAAAGCAACTGAGATACTGCCTTTTTCTGGTAAATATCAGGATATGGAGCCTTTTTTATCTGCAAATAATTTGACCTTGTATTTTGCCTCCAACAGGCCGTTATCATCAAAGGATACGATTGTAAAAGATTTTGATATTTGGAAGGTAGAGCGAAAGAATTTAAAATCATCTTGGGGCAAGCCTATAAATATAGGAGCTCCTGTCAATACCAAATACAATGAATTTTATCCTTCTTTGTCTGCCAATGATAATATGTATTTCACCAGTGATCAACCAAGTGATTTAGGGAAAGACAATATTTGGGTCAGTCAAAAAATAAAGCAGGGCTATACGCGTCCTATAATACTTCCTAAAACTATAAATAGTGATGGTTATGAATTCAATGCATTTATTGCCTTAGATGAGTCCTATCTTATTTTTAGTGGATACAATAGGAAAGAGGGGATGGGTAGTGGAGATTTGTACATCAGTTTTAAAACAAAAAATGGAAGCTGGGCCATTGCAAAGAACTTGGGAGAAGGTATAAATTCGCCAGCGATGGACTACTGTCCTTTTGTGGATGAAAAAAACAAGACCTTGTATTTTACGAGTAAGCGTAGCAGTTATAAAAAAGTGAATAATTTTAGAAGTTTAGAAAAACTGATGCGCGCATTAAATAAAAACAAGAACGGACAAAGTAGGGTTTATAAGGTGTCTATGGAAGATAGTAGTTTTTTCAAGAAAAACAAGAGGCAGTGATGACGT
>NVRM01000061.1 GCA_002400885.1 Flavobacteriaceae bacterium | reverse complement strand
TCTATCTCTTGTAAGAAATAGCAACTAGCATTGGATATATTTCCTCCTAAAATAATCATTTCTGGATGATATTGTTGGATATACGGCGTCATAAATTTCACAAAATTAACTGAAAACTCTGCAAAAACATCTTTTGAAACCGAGGTGAAATTACTTACAATTTCTTTCACTCCTTTGAGTTCTACTCCTGACAATTCGAAATAACGTTTCACAAACCATCGCGTAGAAAAATAATCATCGGCCATGCCATTTTTGAATGGCTTATCCCATAAACACCCTCCCTCCGGAACGTTATCAGCTACCACCACTGGACATCCATCGCTCATAAAAGTAGATCCAAAACCGGTACCCAAGGTAAGCGCAATTACTTTCTTAACACCTTTTGCAGCACCCAAACGAGCCACACCAACCCCAAAAGAGGTGGCATCATTCATAAAACGAAAATCGATATCTGAAGCATCTAAATACTTCACCAATTCCTCGGGAACGGACACATTATAGAGTTCCTCATATTTATCATTATTTTTAAATAGGGTAATCCCTTTTTTATAATTACAAGGACCTGGCATGGCAAATCCAATTTTTGGACGTACCCTTAAATCACGTACACTATGCAAGGTTTTATTAATCACCTGACTCCAACCAGATAAGACGGCATCTTTCGCCGATTTATTATCGATTTTAGACGAAAACATAGAGTTCGGGACAATTTTCATGGTCTCCAGATACACGGCAGCACTTATAATATGACTCCCTCCTACATCTACTCCTATCGCTATATTACTGTTCATTTCTAACTATTTAAATCTTTTATACGCTTAATTTTCTTGCTTTTTCTATCCAAACACAATACCTCAATACCATGAATAGGTTAAATCAAAAAAGAAGAATTAGTCCACATCACTAATTCTCCTTTTTTTTAAATCAATCTTAATTCAATTTAACACTTATCATACCGGTATGAAATCGGTATTATAATCTAATAAAACTGCGCTAGGCATTACTTCCTAAACACAGTTAAAGGTCGCTAATATTTATACGTTTCACTAAAGATTTCGACGAATAACCTGTTAATTATCATTAACGTATCTCAAACTAGACCTAAAAAAAGAGGCTGTCCAATTGGACAGCCTCTTAAATAGTCATAAAATAATCTACTGATTATTAATTCTTTGGACCCGCTCCAAATACAGGGTTGTTCATATCGAACCACAATCTTTCTGCATTTAAAATTTCAGGATCATTGGTTCCTGTAGTAAATCCTTGTGCATCTATTGCTGCTTTTTGATTTGCGTAATTTTTATAATCCGCTGTAGGAGTACCAATACTAAATCTTCTAGGAACTGTCAATTCAAATCCACCTGACATGAATGCTTCTCTAGGTAAAATAGCACTTCCTGTTTTAGGAATTCCAGAACGACGTACTGTTGTAAAGAAATCACCAGGAGTTGCCGCAAAGTTAAGGTATTGTTGAATGTATACTTTCTCCAAACCATCTGTTGCTAAATTCAATGCAGGTTGCGCTAATAAAGCATCAATTTCACCTGAACGTAATTTAGTTGCACCAGCAGCTTCCATAACATCATCTTCATACACAGGGTCACCTTCATAATAAGGATCTCCATTGTTTTTTGCCAAGTCATTCATACGCTCCACAGATAAACGAACACCTTCGTTTAAAAATTCTTGTGCAGAACTAGGTAATGTAGCTCCCAATAAAGAAAATTCAGCCAAATATAAATTAGTTTCTGCAGAAGAACCCAAAACCACTTTCATTGCTGGATATATATCCTTCAATTCTAAAATACGACCTCCAGGTAATGTAGGATACGTCACATTCATTTTAGTACGTGTAATACGCTCAGAATAACGAGAAGTAGAACTATATCTTTTCTCATTGCTTCCAATCATTAACTGATTCAATTCTGATTGTTTGAAATAAGCATCGTATACATCATCAAATTGTGCGTCTGGAGATAGCGGAGCACCGTAATAACGTACCCATGGCTCACCAGCACCTGCCCAACCTTCAAAATCCCCATCTGCATCCAATACAACGTTTGCAGCAACATAAGGAGGTAAAGCTTTATCATTGTCAATAAATCCTTGAACAATTTCACCGTTAAATGAATTCTTAGTAAATAAGAAACGAACACGAGGGTCCTTGTTTCCAATTAAAAAGTCAATCACATTTTTACCGGCACCTCCTGGCTGTGTTCCATTTCCTGTCCCGTAATATTTAATACCTCTATGGTATATAAAATCATCAGACAAGCTCGTCATATATCCTGCATCAGAGTTAGCAACTTCTTCTGCAATAGCGATTGCTTTTGCACGATCGGCATTCACCAATCTAGCAGCAATCTTTAATTTTAACAAGTTACAGAACTTTGCCCATTTAGCATAGTCACCTCCGTAAATCAAATCTTGTCCAACTAAATCTACTTGACCTTCTTTAGACAAACCAATAATTGCTTCGTCTAATTCTCCCAACCAAATTGTAAACAATTCTTCTTGAGTATCAAATTTAGGCGTAATAAGTGCCGGTGTTGTATAAGCTGCCAAAGCAGCTTCAGAATACACCATAGACCCATAATCGTCTGTAATAGTCATTGCTGTTTGAATTTGAATAGCAAAAGTCAAAGAGCGAATCGCTTGATACTTCTCTTGCTGATCTGCAGGTAAATTATCAATTTGAGCTCTTACATCTCTCGTATTAGGAAATACTCCTAAGTAAAAGTTATTGGATTGAGTTCCTGTAGCTCCCATAGTTACAAACCCCTCACTATTACCAGTTCCTGAACCTGTTAATTGTCCCCAAGGAAATTCATACTTAAACTTGTTATAAAACCAAGTTGTATAATCTTCTTTATACATCTGCTCTACCGCAGTAGCTACAGAATAGCTAAGGCTTGGCTTTGCAATTGCCGATGGATTGCTGTTTAGCTCTGCAAATTCATCTTTATCGCATCCCACGATAAAAACCAACATCAGGCTCAATCCTATTTTAAATATATTTTTCATCTTTCTTTTGTATTAATATTAAAAGTCAATAGCCACTGTCATCGAATAGTTAGCCGTATAAGGACTAAATGTACGTTCTAAATAGGTCCCAGAACTTGTAGTCCCTCTAAAACTTTCAGGATTTAAATCATTCGGTAAAGAATTGTATAAATACCCTAAGTTTCTACCGCTTAATGCTACGTATAAGCTTTTAGCTCCAATCTTCTCAGCTACTGTTTTTGGTAAGCTATACCCCACTGAAATACTACGTAAAGCAATATACTTTACTTCACTCACCCAGTTATCATTAACTGTTCCTTGTCCCCAAGAGTTTGAGAAGTAATGGTAACCACTTGCATGTGTAGGCTCAACCATTCCTGCATCAAAAGCTTCTTGATACGTCATTCCTCCTACATCTACTTTACCCTGTGGTCCTGTAACTTCCTGTCCTTCTGCAAATATCCCATCAGGAATCACTCCGTCAGAATACGTTTTCCCTGCAGAATCTCCAGTTTGAGATGTCCAAGTAAGCCCTCCAAATTTAGGAGATCTTCCTGCCAAAGAAGTATTTAAAGTACCATATGCAGTACCATATCTGTTAGAATAAGATGCGATATGACCTCCATAACGAGCATCTAAAGCAACATTTACATTAAAGTTTTTATACTTAAAGTTATTCATAAAAGACGCTTCAAAATCTGGTGCAAGTTTTCCAACTTCTTTTACATCCGTAGCTCTCTTAAAGTAAGCTCCTTGAGTTCCTGCACTCCAATTTAACAATTTCATTCCATTTCTTGGATCTGCAATGTTATTTCCATCTGCATCCGTAGACTGCCATAACGCTGGAGTAATTCCAGACATTAACACTCCGTATTCACCACCTTCATAAGCAACAGAACTCACACGAATATCTCCATATCCTGTATTACCATTTAATGTTTTAAAGGCACCATAATCTTTGTGCAACTTGGTAATAGTAGTTTTGTCTTTCCAATAATTGATAGTAGTTTCCCATACAAAGTTCTCCGTTTTTACTGGTTTACCAGTAATACTAAGTTCAAAACCTTTATTGTTTAAGGTTCCAATATTAGTCACTAAATTAGAATACCCAGAGACTCCAGGAATTGGAATAGTTCCAATTTGATTTGCAGTTGAATCGTCATAATACGCAACATCAAATCCTAATCTATTTCCGAAGAAACGAATGTCTGCCCCTATTTCATAAGAAGTTTTAAGCTCAGGCATAATCGATCTATCAACAGTAGAAGTACTTACCGCATTTTTATAAATAAATTGACCACCTTCTGTTTCTGTTTTTCCAACAGAGTATGCACGGTTGATAAAATAAGAGCTAGTATCCTTCCCAACTTTTGCCCAAGAAGCACGGAACTTAGCAAATGAAACCCATTCTGGTAATTCAAATGTTTCGTCTACTAACCAAGAAGTAGATACTGAAGGGTAGAAATAAGAATTATTTCCTGTTCCATCTGTATACACTAATGCTGAAGACCAGTCATTACGACCTGTAATATCTAAAAACAATTGGTCTTTGTAACCAAAACTAGCCATAAAATACGCCGAGTTTATTTGTTTGGTTCCTCCAATTCCTCCACCAGAAACTAAGGTTTTCTTAGAATTCCCTAAGAAGAACTTTCCAGGTACGATTAAACCACCATCTGAATGTGCAAAAGAACTAGATTTTTCTTGTTTCCAAATCTCAGCACCTAAAAATAATGAACTAGAAAAATTTGGAGAAATATCTTTGCTAATATTTGCAGAGATCTTTCCAGTATAACTTTCGTTTGTACTGTGAGAGATTGCATAATACCCACCTTCATTTGCCAAACCAGCTCCTAAAGCTTTGTTTTCAGATTTGATGGTGTACATATTCATACTTCCTTCAGCTCCTAAAGTTAACCAATCTGTAACTGTTGCAGATAAACTAACTACTGGCCTAACCACTTGCTCTTTACGTTCTTGATTATTATTTGCATAACCAAACCATAAGCCTTTTCCAGGTACGTAATTATATGGGTCATCATATTTACTTTGTTGTATACCTCCATGATCTGCCAACCAGTATTTTTCCTGTTTGTATTTATTGGTATCGAAAGTATTTTTGAATGATCCATCCATAAATGAGATAGAAATACTATTATCAGCGTTACTTGAAGTAGAATTAGCTAAAGAGATAGACCCTTTTGCCTGTAACCATTTTGATAATTTATAAGAAGCAGACAATAATAATGAATTACGTTTGAATTCACTCCCAGGTAATGTTCCTGTTCTTACATTGTAAGAATCTGACAAGTAAAAACTTCCTTTTTCATTTCCTCCTTTTAAAGCGATAGATGTATTGGTATTATAACCAGTATCATATGCAGCTATCATATTATCTCTAACAGGACTAAAAGTAGTCATTTCTCCATCATAACCAACAACAGGACCGCCATCAAAAGCAGGACCATATCCCATTCCACCTGGGTGATTGATTAAACTTGCATCACCATCTGTATTGTAATACTTCTGCATGGTATTGAAACGGTCAAACTTCCCGTTTTCATCTTTTTCTCCATAACGTACATATCCTGCAATATATCCTAAACCAAACTCATACTGTATTCCCGGTTGCTTGTACACAACATCCATACCTACAGTTTGCTTGAAAGAAACTCCTAAACCTTTAGATTTAGCACCATCTTTAGATTGAATTAAGATTACACCATTGATCCCTCTAGAACCGTACAACGCAGTTGCCGCCGCACCTTTCAATACAGAGATACTTTTATAATCATCTGGATTTAAGTTTTTCAAGATATTTCCATAATCATTCGAACTTGCAGCCCATTCACTAGCTCCAGAAGTTTCGTTTTCTAAAATAACACCATCAATTACAAAAATTGGTTGGTTATTACTTGAGTTTAATGAAGAAACCCCTCTAATTTGAATTTTAGAGTTTCCGAATAAACCACCATCAGAAGCACCAATACTTAAACCAGCAGATTTCCCTTGTAAAGCCAATACAGGATTAATTGCATTTGTTTTAGTTAATTCCTCTCCTTTAACCTCTGTCATAGCGAATCCTAATTTCTTAGTTTCTCTTTTAATTCCAAGTGCGGTAATCACAACCTCGTTAAGAGATTCTGCACTTTGTTCTAAAGCTACATTAATTACAGCTTTTCCGTTCACTGCAACTTCTTGAGCTTTGTACCCCATGTAAGTAAATACAAGGACAGCTTTAGTTCCTGATAAATCGATGGAATACTCCCCATCAAAATTTGCAGAAACACCATTCGAAGTTCCTTTGATAATTACATTCACACCTGGAAGCGGGCTTCCATCTATAGCATCTGTAATTGTTCCTGTTACTGTCTGTGCTTGCAAACTAGAGACTCCTAGTATACAAATAGCAAAAAACAGTTTTAATACATTTTGCATCATTAATTAATTGTTTGAGTTAATATCGTGTTAAATGTATGACATAAGCAAGGTTTAGGATTATCTTTTCGACCAAGAACGCCTCTACATCGTTGTAGGAGGAATATGTATACTTATAAAATGACAACAAAAAATCAATAATAATGCGATATCTAATTCCGCATATACAGTTAGTAGCAACTAACAGTAATTAAAACTATAATTCATGGCTTTATTCATAAAAAGCCACGAATGTCATGTGAAAATGCTATTTCACATATAATAGTAAGATTCTAGCGTCAAAACAACCAATATCATTTAGATAAAAAAAAATCTCAAATCATAGGATTTGAGATTTTTAAAAAGCTATTTGTTTTAAATTTATTACTTAACTAAGCCTTTGGCCTTTAAAAAAGCGCTTAAATTTTGTTCGTCTAATTCCTCACTGTCGCCATACTGCACACGCAATTCTTCCAATCGCTTGTGTAAATTAGCCTGTACCTTTACATAGTCCACGTCATTGTAAAGATTGTTCATCTCCGATGGATCTTTCTCCAAATCGTACAGTTCCCAATAATCGTCTTGATAGTAAAAATGGATCAGTTTATAGCGATCTGTTCGTACACCGTAATGTCTTTGTACATGATGCTCCCCTGGAAACTCATAATAGGTGTAATAAATAGCATCACGCCATTCACTTTGTTCTCCATTGATTAGTTTACGGAAAGATTCTCCTTGAATATCACTTGGAATATCGGCATTGGCATAGTCCAAGAACGTCGGTGCAAAATCTAAATTCTGAATTAAATTATTGACAACAGTTCCCGCTTTAATCTCTTTAGGGTATTTCATCAAAATAGGGGTTCTAAACGATTCTTCATACATAAAACGCTTATCAAACCAACCGTGTTCTCCCAAATAAAAACCTTGATCAGAAGTGTAGACTACAATGGTGTTTTCCGTCAATCCGTTTTGATCTAAATAATCCAAAATTTCCCCTACACCATCATCTACCGATTGTATGGTACTTAGGTAGTCACGCATGTATCGGTTAAACTTCCATAAGGCCAACTCTTTCCCTGTAGGGTTTTCTTTTAAAAATTGTGCAATGATAGGATCGTAATGCGCATCCCATAATTTTCGCTGTGCATCATCCATACGATCGTGCTGCGCCTGGAACCACTTTCTGTATTTTGTTTTTAATGTTCCCTCTTTGTCTAACATTTTTAAATCATACACCACATCCATGTGTTTGTAAATCCCCATTTCATGCTTTGCAGCTGCTGGACGTCCTTTATAGTCATCAAAGAAATTTGCTGGAGGTGTAAAATTCACCTTTGTCAACAGATCTAAATATTTAGCTTCTGGCATCCATGTTCTATGCGGTGCTTTTTGGTGGTATAACAATAAAAAAGGGGTGTCCTGTACACGCTTATTTTCTAACCAATCCAAGGCAATCTCCGTCGTAATCGTTGTAATATACCCCTGGTATCGCTTTTTAACACCATTTTCTATAAAGTCTGGATTGTAGTACTCCCCTTGTCCTGGTAATACATTGGAATAATTAAATCCCTGTGGCAATCCTTTTAAATGTATTTTTCCAATTAAGGCCGTTTGATAGCCTACTGCCTGAAGTCCTTTTGCAAAATTATCTTGGTCCCAATTAAAAGGTAAAATATTGTCCACCTTCCCATTAATATGACTGTGCTTTCCGGTCAACATCACTGCACGGCTAGGCGCACAAATAGAATTGGTCACATAGCCACGGTTAAAAATAGCACCTTCCGTAGCTATCCTATCAATATTAGGAGTATTATTCAGTCCATGACCATAAGCACTAATCGCTTGATAAGCGTGGTCATCACTCATGATAAAAACAATGTTCGGTTGTTTTTGTTCCTTTTTTAAGGAAGTTTTTTTAGTACAACTCGTCATCGAAAGAACAAACAAACAAGTCGCTAAGAAATAGTTAAATCGCATAAATTAGAATTTTATTTTATAAGTATTATGTTATACATCTTTAGTCCATTCAAATCTAGTGCTTTTGAACGAATAAGCGTAATAAAAACCCTTATTATTTATTCGCTATAAAATTCCCTTTTATTGAAGTATTTACGAGGATAAGAATTTTGTTTTAAACAAGCTTTAATATAAGCAGACCTGAATCATAACTGGCAAGTGATCCGAAGGATATTTACACTCCTTAGAGTCACTAATAACGGCATATTTACAAACCCTTACGTTGCCTTTCGAAGTAAAAATATAATCAATGCGATCCTTCACTGGTTTTTCAAAATGAAAGCCATTGAAGGTGCCTTCTGGTCCAAAAGGTTTTTGAATGCTTGTAAACTTAGCATCATTAAATAAGTTGGATAAATATTGTATAGGTTTACTTTCTGGCAGTAAATTAAAATCACCCATGATAAAAAAAGGAACCTGTGCTTTATTTATTCGTTCAATTTTTTCAGCAATTAACTTAGCACTTTTGATACGTGCTTTATCCCCTATATGATCAAAATGAGTATTGAACACATAAAACTCTGCCCCTGTTTTTTTATCTTTCAATAAGGCATAGGTACAAATACGCTCCATAGAAGCATCCCATCCAACAGAAATTTTAGCAGGAGTTTTTGACAACCAAAAGGTCTCACTTTCTACAACTTCAAGAATAGTAGCATTGTAAAAAATGGCACTATATTCCCCTTTGGTTTTAGCATCATCTCTCCCGACCCCTACGTATTTATAATCTCCGAAGTAGGATTCTAAATAGGTGACCTGTGAATATAGCCCTTCCTGAATCCCAAAAACATCCGGATTGTAATACGAAATCTGCTCACATAAATATTCCTTGCGTTTTTCCCATTTATTTTCTCCATCGTGGGTATTATCATAGCGAATATTATAGGTCATTATATCGTAATTCTGTGCCATAGAAAACTGTACAAAACCAATGACTAAGAGACAGGTGGCAATATTTTTTTTCATGTGTTTAAAATTTAACAACTAATAATTATACTTAAAATTCCGTAAGCTTATATATAAGATAACACCATGCGCGTACTCAAGAGTTTATAATAATCTTGTCACTTCATGAATCTACCACCAAGTAATAAACCTCCAGCTCCAGAAGAGCTACATTGCTATAAAAAAACAACCCTTCGATATGAGGAAACTGTTTTCTTTTTTTATAAGGTGATGTCTTTTCTTCCTTATTCGCAGGTCAAATGCGCAGGCACTAACCAGTGATTCAATTTATCAGCAAGCAATACTGCTGTCGCTCGAATGTTAATTATCATCTATTTAAATTGATTTTCTGTTGTACAGGACAGCATGCCTATCAACAGTAGAAATGATACACTTCGCAATCCATTTTTAAATACGTGGAACTTGTTTTAAAAGAGTTCATATATAGGATTCAGTTTCCCTAAATTAATAAATAACTTTCTATTCGTCCTACTATTTCGATAAAGGGATCCAGAATGTATATGAATGTATTGTTTAATTAAAAATCATAAAAGAAGCATCGATCTAAAAACTACGATCTCCAATACTACAAGATGTCGATGTTTTCTCATTAACATACTGAAAAGCAACATGTCGATCCTATGGTGCTTTACTCACCGCAATACAAAATGCTATTATATATCGCCACGCTATGGCTAAATATAAAACGCAGTCAAACCACAGAGAAGCAACACGTCAACAGCTCCGGAGGAGCGACATATCAATAGCTCCAAAGGAGCGACATCAACCATAACAGCTAGCAATACATTGCCAACATCCAGTTTAATTTAACATTATAAAAACAGACATTTTTAATGTTTTTAAACACATTATATCCCTCTAAGTATCCCCTTTGGAAACATCCAATTATTGGAGTCCAAAGATAATTTCACTATCTTTGCTTTATCTTAAAAAACACAATCTATGGGAGCCACAGAACTAAGAGACAAACTTTTACACTTAATAAACAGCGGGGATGAAAATTTCCTGAGGGCTTTATACGATTTTTCAGAACAAAAAAAGGCAGAAGAAAAAACGGAGATCGTCGCTTATACAGTGCAAGGAGAACCATTGACGAAGGAGTTATATATTGAAAAAGTAAAAAAATCCGAAGCTGCTATGAAAAAAGGTCATTTTACAACTTCTGAAGATTTAGAAAAAGAAATGCTTTCTTGGTAGATGATACAGGTACATTGGTCTGAAAATGCAAAAGATGACTTAAGGATGATTTTTGACCGAGTTAAGAGAAAAACCTCTTCAGAGAAGTTAGCTAAAAATGTCGTAAACGAAATTTATTCTGCCGGCATATCTATAAAATTCTCTACACAGTATCAAATTGATGAAATTTTAAACAAACCATATAGAAGAATTATTGTCAGCCACTATAAAATCATCTATAAAGCTGTAACTAAAAAACACATACGAATTTTAGAAGTATTTGACACCTACCAAAACCCAATTAGATTAAGGAAATAACCCCTTCTTTTTCCTATTAATTTCCATAAAGAAAGTAGTCCTTCCAACATTAAGATCAATACAACCCTAAACAACCTATATCATTAGTTTAATTTACGTTTTACACTTGTTAAAAACAACACCAAAGCAACGACCATCCTTGGTTGTTTTTCACATAGCTAAAACAAAAAAACAGTCCTTCCTTATCGGAAAAACTGTTTTTTAACTATTTGTATTTCGTATCCTAATCCTTCCTTATTCGTAAGTCAAATAAGCAGACACTAACCAATGATTCAGTTTATCAGCCACTGCTTCTGTAGCAGGAATACTAATTCTCAACTGATGGGTACCTTTTTTCAAATCACCTAGTTTGGCTACGATTGGCTTTACAGAAGAGCCTGGGCACCAGTTTGATCTAGAAAGGTCAGAAGAAGCTATGCGTTCTTCAATTTCTTTTTTCATGTATTTCATCGCTTTCATATCGATATAAGAAGCCGTGTCTTTTTTCAACCACACGCCTGAAGTAGGATTAAAACGACGGAAAGAAGCACAATCATCACGCCATGGAATGGTATCGATCACTAATTTAGCATCAAAATAAACACTGTTTTTAATTTTAATAAACTCATCTCCACCTTCATGACCTCCATGTCCTGTGGTAATGTAATTTAATTTTACATTCTTGGCGTTTTTAGGCAATTGGAAACTATAATCTACATCGGTACGCGCAAAAAAGTCTGGAATATCTTGGCCTCCTACATAGGGTACATTGTTTAGTAAAGGCAGTACTTTTACTTTCTTTTTAGGACGGTTTGAATAGGTAAAACTCAAATCTACTGCATAACCATCGGCGGTCCAAGAATCAATCCAAACACCCACATAAAACTCACCACTTACCACACTTACTAAATCAGAAATATCATGTTTCCATTTCACTTCTTTTTCCCATACTGGGATATACACAGGCTTGCGATGTTTCCCTTCATCACTGCTGTAATGTCCCACGCCAAAAGGAGTCATAAAACGCATGATTTCCAAGGCAGGTGTGTAAGTATCCGTAGCCAAAACACCACGAAACTTGGTTTCAATAGCTGCTTCCTCAGGGAAACTAGCTTTACTTTCCGAAACATCTAGGATCGAAATTTTACTAGGATCGGTAATTACAAAACAAGAACCCGATTTATCCCATCGATCTCCATTAGAACGCACCGTTAAATTCACCCAAACATCGGTGCCTTTTTTAAAAGTAGGCATGCTTACTTTCTTGTAAATAATACGTCCTGCTTGCAGGCGTACGGTTGCTGAATCCGTTCCTTTATCTCCATTAAAATTTAAGGGTTGGTTCTTAAATACCACATGTGTTGTTGCTTCTTGAGCAAACAGTGTTCCTACAGAAAATAGGACGGCACTTAGTACATATAAAAATTTCTTCATTTGATCTTCTGCTTTATTTATTTTAATATAATTTCTAATTCACGACTATTCACCAACGATTTATGATCGATAAAATAGCCTTTATGACGCTTTCCATTTTTCAAAATCTTGCTAATATTCCCGGTCGATGCTCCCCCTTTTTTAATCACTAATTCCGAATTCTGATAGTATTTAGAAGAAAGCTGAATGGTGATTTTATCAAACATAGGAGTGGTGATGGCATAGGTAGTTTCACCAGGAGATATGGGATAAATCCCCATCATGGAATAGACCAACCATGCAGACATGGTCCCCGTATCATCATTCCCAGGTAATCCTGCCGGTTTGTTTTGGAAGTATTCACGTACCAATTCATGCACCATTTTTTGACTACGCCACTCCTGTCCTTTTACATAATTGAATAAATAGGGATAGGCAATATCTGGCTCATTCGCCATGTCAAATTTATCGGTATCAAATACGTGCTGTAAATTTTTAGAAAACTGTTTATGACCTCCCATCAATCGCATCAGTCCCTTCATATCGTGAGGAACCATAAAGGCATATTGCCATGCATTCCCTTCAATAAAACCAACATTTTTAGAGAAATTTGCACCCGCATCAGGATCAAAAGGTTCATACCATGAACCGTCTGCATTTTTAGGCCTTAGCAAACCAAACTTGGGGTCAAACAAGTTCTTATAAGACAGAGAGCGCTGTTTAAAACGCTTGTAATCTTCCTTTTTACCCAATTCTTTTGCGAGCAATGCAATCGCATAATCTGCCGTATTGTATTCTTCAGTCGTAGACACAGAACCTCCAGATTTTGCAGGTAAATAGCCGTTTTCAATATAGCTTTTCAGTCCTGGACGTACGGGATTATTTTCGATTTGGTCCGCACTTTTCAACATGGCCTCGTAGGCTTTTTCTACATCAAAATCCCGAATTCCTTTTAAATAGGTATCCGTAATTACGATACTTGCAGGATCTCCTACCATAGTGAATGTTTCTGTCGAATTCAACTCCCATTTTGGCAACCATCCGTTTTCGTCGTACATATCTATCATACTCTTTACCATATCCGACTGCTGTTGTGGATACACCAAGGACATCAATTGATGGAGATTACGGTAGGTATCCCATAAAGAAAACACGGTAAATCGCGTCCCTTCTGTAGTCCCAATCTTACCTGTCTTAATTTCCGGATATTGGCCATTGCTATCATTCAAGGTATTTGGATGAATCAAGGTATGGTACAAAGCGGTATAAAATATGGTTTTGTCATCTTTAGATCCCCCTTCTACTTTAATTCTTGACAATAGTGTATTCCATTTGTCATAGGTTTCTTGGTAGACGGTTTCAAATGATTTATTCTCTGTTTCACGCGCCAAGTTCTCACGAGCATTCGCAATACTTACATACGAAACTCCAATATGAACCTCAACGGTAGCTTCTTTGTCAAAATGATAGGTAAAATAACTTCCGATTTCATTTCCAACTACCATTCTGGTCGCATTTTTCATGATGCGAGTTTTCCCATTATACGCCATCCATTGTGCCTCTACACCTTCATATGTTTCTGGTTTTTTCCACACACCAAAAGTATCGGCTGGTTTTGAAAACTTCGCCACAAAATATACGGGATACGCGGCCTCTGGACTGTTATAACAAAACGATCCTACGCTACGCATTCCTTCAATTTCGGTGTTTGAAACGATCTTAACCATGGCGCCTTCTTCGTTGGTCAATCCCAATCCAAGGTTTAATAAGACGTTGGACTTCCCCTTTGGAAAAGTAAATTTACTCACACCAACTCTTTTGCTAGCCGTAAACTCTCCTTTTACATTGTATTTATCCAAGGTAGTACTATAGTACGCGGTTTTTGCCACTTCATTAGAGTAGGTAGTTCCGTATTTTAAATGATCCGTTTCTAAATCTCCCGTGGTAGGCATCAATAATAACACTCCCAAATCTGGGCAACCTACACCACTTAAATTCACTTGTGAAAAGCCTGTTAAAAAGGTGTTTTCATTTACATAGGGATTGGACAACCAACGGCTGTCTTTTTCCAAAGGCATGTTTTGTGGTCCCGCCACATTAAACGGACTAATACTCGCCATTCCTCTCGGCGCAATAGGCCCTGGATAGGTAGCTCCATAATTGGAGGTCCCTATAAATGGGTTTACAAAATCAGCAGGTTGCTGAGCACATAACACAGAAACGTGAAGCAAACAAACCCATAGTATGGTATAAATTTTATTCATTTTAAATTCTAAATTTTTAATTATTTTACAGCGTCCACTTTTAATGTCCACGCATATTTACTCGGCAAATTATTACGTAAAGATCTTGGTATCTTTACTTTAAAACCATCCTTTAACAGCGTCCATTTTAAGGTTTTAGTTGACCCTAACATCGTGATTTTTGCTCCTTTTTTTGGCGTAATGGACTTGATAACAATTTCAGCAGGAATACCTGCTTCACCTTCTTTTTCCATATAGAATAAAAACACATTACCTTTCTTATTCTGGGTCAAACAAATATTATTTTCTTTAAATGGTGCTATTGGTTTCGAATTGTAAATAGCACTACTATTCACCGCCATCCAATCGGCATATTCGCTCAATAAATCATAGGCACCTTGCTGCCATTCTCCTTCGGGGCTAGGTGCTATATTCAATAATAAGTTTCCTCCTTTAGCAACCACATCAATCAACATGTGAATTCCTTGCTTCCCTGTCATATACTTTGCATCCGGCGTATAAGACCAACCTCCACCAGAAATAATACAAGATTCCCACGGATATGGTAATGTTTTTTCAGGGACGCGGTTTTCTGGTGTTAAATAGTTTTGATTTTTTCCATGAACTGCTCTGTCTACCACAATTAATCCTGGTTGTTTCTTCCTCGCTTTAATCACCAATTCATCCATTTTAATGTCTTGGTTAACAATTCTGTTTTTAAAGAAACCTCCTTTATTCTTGGCTATTTTTCGGGTATAATAACTGTCTATTTCTTCCTCAGGTGTTTTTGCTACCCAACCACCGTCTAACCACAAGATATCCACCTTGCCATAATCAGTTAATAATTCTAAAATCTGATTGTGTGTGAAATCAACATATTTTTGCCATTTTTCAGGATATTCTAATGGATCATAATTTACATTTCTATCAAATGGCGGGTAATAAGGATCCCAATAATTTTTATGATTCCAATCCGGTTTAGAAAAATAAGCTCCAATCCATAGATCTTCATTTCTAAAAGCATTAAATATCTCTTTGGTAATATTTGCCTTTGGATTTGTACTAAATGCACAATCTGGATCTGTGACTTTATAATCCGTGTATTTAGAATCAAACATAGAAAAACCATCATGGTGTTTGGTCGTAAACACCATGTATTTCATTCCTGCAGCCTTCGCAGCTTTCGACCATTTTGAAGGATTGAATTTAACAGGGTTGAATGATTTTTTTAAACCTTCATATTCCTTTTTATAATCGTAATAATTACTAGGATTCTTTCCTTTTTTACGCTGACACCACCCATAGTCTTCTGGACATAAGGACCATGATTCAACAATTCCCCATTGACTATAAGTTCCCCAATGCATTAACAAACCAAACTTTTTGTCTTGCCATTGTTCTAACTTCTCAAGTACCAAGGGGTCTGTTTCGGGAACATACCGTTCATCCTCATAAATTGCTTGAGAAAATAGTTGAACAGATAAAAACAATACGAATGTCAGTGTTAATTTATTCATGGTTTAATTTTTAATTAATAATGTTATTTTTTATCGGTACTCAAGGAATACGGAACATCTTCCGCATTTGCACCCCAAGATTTATTCGGTGTATTTCCCATCTCAAATAATAAAGAACCACCCTTTTGAATGTCGTCAAAATTCAAGTAGGTATTTGAATAATTACGTCCATTTAAAGAAGCTCCTTGAATGTAAAAATTATCTTTTGAATTATTTTTAGAGGTAATTTCAAAGGTATTTCCGTTTTCTAAATATAAGGTTGCCTTCTCAAACAAAGGACTCCCAATTACATACTGATCTACGCCTGGAGTCACCGGATAAAACCCTAAAGAACTAAATACATACCAGGCCGATGTTTGACCATTGTCCTCATCTCCACAATACCCATCTGGAGTGGCTGAATATAACTTCGTCAATACTTCACGTACTCTCGCTTGTGCTTTATAAGACTGACCTGCAAAATTATA
>NVRM01000060.1 GCA_002400885.1 Flavobacteriaceae bacterium | reverse complement strand
ATTTCGGTAAATAAGGGCTACGATCCAAGAGATTTTACCTTGATGGTAATTGGAGGAGGAGGCGCTATGCACGGTGCCGATCTGGCAAGAGAACTACAAGTAAAAGAATTGATTATCCCTCAAAATGCAGGGGTGTTTTCAGCTTTTGGAATGTTGATGTCAGACATTAGGAGAGATTATATTCGTACCAATGTTATCACTTTAATTCCGGAACAATTACAAGTGATTCAAGATGTTTTTACGGAGATTGAAATGGAAGCCATCGGTAATTTTCAGTTGGATAATTACAAAAAAGAGGAGATTAAATTTAGCTATTATGTAGATTTAAGATATGCGGGACAAGAACATTATGTAAAAGTATTATTGGAAGATTTTTCAGTAGATACTTCCTTGGATAGTATTATTGCACATTTTCATAAAGAACATGAAAAACAATTTTCGTTTGCATTAGAGACTGCGGTAGAATTAGTAAATTTTCATTTAGTGGCGGAAGTACTTGTGGACAAACCAGATTTTCCTAAGGAAACTCCTACAGGTAAAAAAGTAGCCGATGCTGTTTTTGATACCAGAGAAGTGGATTTTGATGATTTAGGAAAACAGCAAACTCCTTTTTATCACCGTCATTTATTAGAACCTAATATGTATATAAAAGGACCTGCTATTATTGCTGAAAAAGCGACAACTACGGTTGTGAGTCCTGTACATGATGTCCGTATAGATGTATATGGAAATTTAATTTTAACAACTAAAGACAGTTTATAATGGAAAAATTCACCTTAGAAATAATACAGGATGCCCTTGTTGCAGCAGGAGATGAAATGTTTAAGACCATGGAGCGTACCAGTATGAGTCCTATTATTTATGAATCTTTGGATTATGCGGTAGGAATTACAAATATACGCGGAGAGTTATTGGCACAAGGAAATGGAGTTACTGCATTTTTAGCTGCCTTGGATGCCGTGGTTACTGCTACCTTAGAAAAATTTACAGGCGATACCGCTTTAAAAGAAGGCGATATTGTAATTGCAAATACGCCTTATGCTGGAGGTGGGACTCACCTTTCGGATGTTTCCATTATTTTTCCCGTTTTTTATAAAAAAGAACTGGTGGCATTTACGGTAAATAAAGCACACTGGACGGAACTTGGAGGGACTTTTCCTGGGTCGGTATCTACTGTTGCTACAGAAATTTACCAAGAAGGATTGCATTTTCCTTTTATAAAAATTAAGTCGGAAGGTGTTATGAATGATGCTATTGTAGATTTAATTAAAGTAAATGTACGTTTACCAGACAGTACCTTAGGTGATTTATACGCAGGAATAGCTGCTGCGGAAGTGGGGGCAAAACGAGTGATATCTATTATTGATAAATATGGCTTGTCAACTTATAAAAAAGCGATTGTAGATTTTTTAGATTACGGGGAACGTATGTGTATTCAAGCCTTAAAAGAAATTCCGAATGGTGTTTATAAAGGAGAATCGAATATTGAAGATAACGGTTTTGGGGAAGGTCCTTTCCCTATAAAAGCAACAATTACAGTAACGGATACGGAGTTTATTGCGGATTTTAATGGCTCACATCCTCAAGTTAAAGGAGCTACTAATTTATCGTATAGTGGTTTGGTAACAGGTTGTAGGAGTTTATTTAAAGCCATAACCACTCCACAAATGGATGCAAACGGAGGGTCTTTTAGGCCCATGAAGGTACTCTGTGATCCGGGGACTATTGTAAGTGCACAAGCACCGTCGGCAGTTTCGGTGTATTATGAAGTGTTGATTACTGCTATCGATTTGATTTGGAAAATATTGGCACCATTAATTCCGGATAAATTACCTGCGGGACATATGCGATCCGTATGTGCTACTTTTATTTCGGGTACCCATCCAGATACAGGGCAATTTTACATTCAGGCAGAACCATTGGCTGGTGGCTGGGGTGCTTCTGCGGATCACGATGGAAATAGGGGGCAACTGTCCTGTGGTAGTGGAGAATCCTACAATATCCCCATCGAAATTAGAGAAATGCGTTATGGAATTCAAGTAGAACAGTATGCCTTTCATAATGAAGGGGGTGGTTATGGTGAGTTTCAAGGTGGAAATGGACAATATTTAGATTATAAAATCATGTCTGACGGTGCCTACTTAACAGCAGCCTTTTTAGGAGAGCAAACCAAAACATGGGGAATGAATGGAGGACATGATGGTTCTTACAATTATTTTCAAATCAGAAAAAAGGACGGAACTAAAACAAGGCATTGCTTGGGAACTAATATTTATTTGGAAAAAGGAGATATTGTCCGCTGTGTTACGGCAACGGGTGGTGGATATGGAGCTCCTGAAAATAGGTCTAAGGAACAAGTACTATTGGATGTTAAAAACGGATATATAAGCAAGGAAGAAGCAAAAGAATTTTATAATTTAAAGGGATAATGAGCACTATAAAAATATTGTATTTGAATCCCGTTGGCTTCGATACCTATGATGCATTTTTTGCGGAGATGCTTCGAAAAGAAAGACTGTCGGGAACGGAGGTACATGTAGCTTCTCTTCCTTCCAGTGTTGGATTGATGGATAATTTGGAGTATAGAACCTATAATGCATTAATATCCGCCGCGCTAATTAAAGCGACAAGGCGTGCTGCCGAAGAAGGGTTTGACGCAATGATTATTGGTTGTTTTTACGACCCTTTATTATTGGCCGCACGAGAAATATCGGGCGACATGCTGGTGATAGGACCTTGTCAATCATCTATTGAAATTGCTTTAAAACTTTCGAATAAGTTTTCGGTAATCATTGGGCAAAAAAAATGGGAACACGAAATGCATGCTACCATAAAAGAATATGGATATGGCGAACATTTGGCCTCCTTTAGAAATGTTGGAATGTCTGTTTCTGAATTTCAAGAAGATCATAAAATAACGGAGCAACGCTTAATGGAAGCTGCAAAAAAAGCCATTGAAGAAGATGCTGCGGAATCTATAATACTGGGATGTACGCTTGAATTTGGTTTCTATGAGAAATTACAAAAAGAATTGGGTGTTCCTGTAATAGATCCGTCATTGGCCGCATTTAAACAAGCCGAGCATGCAGCAATATTAAAGAATAATTATGGATGGAAACCTTCCAGAAAATGGAGTTGTAAAGCGCCTCCTGAGCAGGATTTAAAAAAGTTTTCTGTATTTTCTGATGCGGAAGTTTTTGGAAATAGAATTATAATTAAATAAAAAATATAAATCGGCTATTTAAAAGGATAAACAATTGAATATAATGACTATGAATATAAAAAAAATCACGTATCCATCTCCAGAAGAACATTATAATAAATTGCTTTTTCATATCAAAAACAAACAGGTAGAATTTGAGTTTGGAACCGTGTTTCTTAAAAAAGGAACACGCATTCCTGCACAAGGTTTTACTAAAAATCCAAGTCATGAAATTTCTGTTATTCAGGAAGGAAAAATAGAAATGCTGAATGAAGATGGAACAATAAAAGGATATTTACATGCCGGGGATGTTGTGTATATAAAAGCACTGGAAGCCCAAGCAGGAAATGTCATCGAAAATACCCGTCTTATCTATACATTAATTAAACAATAAGTTATGGAAACAGAAAAATATACGACCAAATGGTATAGCCTTGCTAGTATTTGGTTTGGGGGGATTGTTAGTGTGCCTGCCTTATTAATAGGAAGTACATTAATTGCTTCTCTTACTTTTTATAATGCCCTTTTTGTGGGCTTAATAGGCTTTTGTTTTGTGGTTTTTTTCATGTCTTTATTGAGCATTGTTGCTGTAGAAAAAAGAATGACAACAGTCTCATTAGCCTCCAGTAGTTTTGGAGAATTAGGTGCTAAAATTATTGTAGGATTGGTTATTGGATTATCCACCTTGGGCTGGTTTGGGATACAAACTAATATAGCAGGAGTATCGTTTTCAAAAATAATATTTGAAATTAATGGTACAGAAATTCCCGTTTGGATATCCTCTGTTTTTTGGGGGGTAATTATGGTGACTACCTCTGTTTTTGGTTTTAAATATTTAAAATGGCTTAATTATCTTGCTGTACCTGGAATTATACTTTTACTGGCCTATGGTTTGGTAATCACATTTCAAACACATAGTTTTCAGGATATTTTAAATTTTGTTCCAGAAAATAACATGTCTATTTTTAGAGCAATAGGATTTACAATTGGTTTTATATCGGTGGGAGGTGTAATCTCTCCAGATTATAACCGTTTTGCGGCTACAAAAAAGGATGCTGTTTTAGGGTCTATTATTGGGGTGATACCTTCCGCATTATGTTTGTTGGCAATTGGAGCTATTTTTGCAATTACACAATCTACCTATGATATTGTGGAAATATTTTCCTCCTTAGGCTTTCCTTTTTTAGCCATGTCCATACTTATTCTTGCTACTTGGACTTCTAATGTGATGAATATATATTCCTCAGGTTTGGCCTTTTTAAACCTTTTTAGTCTTAAAAGCGATGCACGTTCCAAAACTACGTTACTTGTTGGTTTGGTAGGTGTTATTATTGCTTCAATTGGAGTGTTATCGAGCTTTACCAGCTTTATTAATATATTAACAATTACCATTACACCCATTGCAGGAGTTATGATTTCTGATTTTTACATCTCAAAAACATTTAAAGAAAACACAGAGAAATTTAATTGGGTAGGAATTTTTTCATGGGGTCTTGGTGTCTTAATAATGTTGTTTATGTCTTCAGAAATAAAATATGTATTGGGGATTGTAGTAGCGGCAATAGCATATGCTATAGTTCAGAAACTAAAAAAAAAGAGCGATGAGACGAATTAAAAAAAAAGATTTAGATGCCATTGCTTTAGGTTCCACAATTCTTGGGACAGGAGGTGGTGGAGATCCTTATGTAGGTAAATTATTATCGAAAAAAGCAATTGAAAAATATGGAGATGTTAGCTTAATAACAACCGAAGAATTGGACGATGATGCTTTAATTGTTGCCATTGCCGCTTTTGGAGCCCCAATGATTTTGATTGAAAAACTTTTTTCAGGACAAGAGTTTTTAAATGCTTTTGAAATGATGGAAAAGTACTTAAATAGAAAAATAGATGCGCTAATACCTATAGAAGCAGGAGGGATAAATGGAGTTATTCCCTTTGGAATTGCTGCAGAAAAACAAATCCCTTTAATAGATGCGGATGGAATGGGAAGGGCTTTTCCTAGGTTAGAAATGGTGACTTTTACCTTACACGGTATTTCGGCATCGCCCATTACCCAAGCAGATGAAAAAGGGAATAAAAATATTTATGACACAATTGATAATGTTTGGGGAGAAACCCTTGTGGGAGCAACTGCCATTCAAATGGGAGGGAGTTGTGCCTTGGGTTGTTATCCAATGACGGGGAAACAAGTGAAAAAAGCAGCGGTAAAAGGTGTGATTACACTTGCTCAGAATTTAGGAAATGCGGTGTTAAATGCAACGTCCAAAGGTGAATCTCCTGTGGAATCATTGATAAAAGCAGCCTCAGCGATTGAGTTATTTAAGGGTAAAATCAAAAAAGTATCTCTTAAAATTGATGGACGATGGAATAAGGGGACTTGTGAAATTACAGGATTGGATAGGTATAAAGGAAGTCATTTGTCCTTGGACTTTCAAAATGAATTTTTAATGGCAAAAAAAGATGGAATTCCTGTRGCAATTACCCCRGATTTAATTGTTTTGATCGATGCTGAAAATGCCTTRCCYATTACTGCKGAGACCATCTCGTATGGAACCCGTGTTATTGTGTTRGGTATGAAAGCGGATAAWCAATGGAGAACYCCCGAAGGAGTCGCTTTAGGTGGTCCTCAAAAATTCGGTTATAAAGAAACATATGTACCTATTGAATTATTAAATAAANNNGAANNKMRCCATGTATTATAAAATAGGAATYGATGTAGGAGGAACRAATACMGATGCWGTRYTRGTWAMTCAWCAGWAYMAWATAATAGCYAAAACSAARCAARYAACYACWTTAGAYGTRAGTACTGGTATTRAAAARGCRMTYCAASATRTMWTAGGKCAGGTRGATRTTCCWAWRGMARRWRTARMGTATATWATGTTAGGGACTACGCATTGTACAAATGCATTGGTAGAGCGGAAAGAATTGAACACTATTGGGGCAATTAGAATTGGGTTGCCGGCGAGTAGTGCGATTCCAATAATGAGTGATTTTCCTGAAGATTTAAAAGATATATTGGGAAAGCATTTGTATATGGTCCACGGAGGCTATGAGTTTGATGGAAGGCTTATAAGCCCACTGGATAAAGAAGAAGTAGTGGCCTGTTTACTTAAAATGAAAGGAAAAATAGAGGCCCTTGCAATTACGGGTATTTTTTCTAAAATACTTCCCGATCAAGAATTAGAAGTTGCTGGATGGGCAGAAGAAATTTTAGGAAGTCAAGTAAAAATAAGTTGTTCTCATCAAGTAGGAGGTCTGGGCTTGTTAGCCCGTGAAAATGCAACAATTTTAAATGCATCACTTCAAGGAGTTGCTACAAAAATGGTGAATGCATTTGAAAAAACAGTGAAGCGGTTAGGCTTGAAGGTTCAATTATTTATAGGTCAAAATGATGGAACATTAATGTCCCTTAAACAGGCACAGGATTTCCCCGTACTTACTATTTCTTCTGGACCTACCAATAGTATCCGAGGAGCAGGAGCATTGTCTAAAGTGGAAAATGGCATTGTAATAGATATAGGAGGGACTACTTCAGATGGCGGTGTATTGGTGGATTTATTTCCTAGAGAAAGTACTAAGCCTTCTCAAATTGGAGGTGTATTGACAAATTTCAGAATGCCAGATGTGGTCTCTGTTGGAGTAGGAGGTGGTACTATTGTTCGGTTTGTAGATGGTATTTGTGTCTTAGGGCCAGACTCTGTAGGTTATCAATTAAAGAAGAAAGCACTTGCTTTTGGAGGAGCTACTTTAAGTCTTTCAGATTTTTTTATTGCAGAAGAGGAGTTGGTTATAGCAAAAACAATAGATCCGGATTCCTTGAAAGATAACATTCAGAAAATAACGGGACTTAGCTATCGTACAGCATTAAAAGAGGTGAAGATCCTACTCCAATCGGAGATAGAAAAGATTGTAGACAAGTTAAAAACTACAGCGGGAGATGTTCCTGTAATAGCTTGTGGAGGTGGCGCCTTTCTTTTACCTAAAAACATTGCAGGAGCCTCGGAGGTTTTATTTCCAGAACATATGGAGGTGGCGAATGCTTTTGGAGCATGTATCTCTCAAATTAGTAGTGAAGAAGAAATTGTAATAAATACTTCTTCGAAAAATGAGGAATTAGAATTGGAAAATTTAGAGGCAAAAACCATACAGTATTTAATAGATAACGGAGCGGTACCTGAGAGTATTCAAGTATTGATTAAAGAGTCTAGTCCATTGGCTTATTTACCGGGAGCTATGAAATTAAAGGTGAAAGTATGTGGGGACTTGTTTTAGCCCCAGAAACATGAAATAATTAAGGGCTGGTTAGGGCGAATTTTAATGTGCTCTTATTGCGTATTTGTTTGTTTGCGTTAGGGATAGGAGCGGTTACCCTGCAGGTTTTTTTAGTTTGGAGGAACGGTAGTTACTCCAAACTAAAAAAACCGAAGCGTATGAGCGTATAGCCCGACCCTTGGGGAACGCCCAAAATAGTTTATCATTTATCTTTATTTTTAGTTTTAATTTTATCAATATCCGTATCTTTGAACTATGTATTATCCAGTTGATTTGGTATACTATTCCTTGATTAATATTTATAAAGTATGAAACAGTACAAGCCTAAAAATAGATTAACAGCACAAGCATATATTGATGGTGTTTTGGCTGGCAACCGTGTGTTATTGGCAAGAGCTATAACCATAATTGAAAGTAACCTTGAGAGTGATAAAATCCTTGCAAAAGAGATAGTTCAGGCTATTTTACCTGCTTCGGGAAAATCCATTCGTATTGGGATTACAGGGGTGCCTGGTGTAGGAAAGAGTACTTTTATAGAGTCATTTGGTAAGTATTTGGTGGCTAAAGGAAAGAAAGTAGCGACCTTGTCTATAGATCCTAGTAGCCAGCGTTCTAAAGGGAGTATTTTAGGAGATAAGACTCGTATGGAGGAATTGGCGAATTTAGAAGAAGCTTTTATACGCCCTTCTGCTTCAGGTGATACCTTGGGTGGTGTTGCGAATAAAACGGGTGAGACGATGCTTTTATGTGAGGCTGGAGGTTACGATATTATTTTGATTGAAACGGTTGGAGTAGGGCAGTCTGAAACGGCGGTACATGCGATGACGGATTTCTTCTTATTACTGATGTTGTCTGGTGCAGGCGATGAGTTACAGGGGATTAAAAAAGGGATTATGGAGATGGCCGATATGGTGGTTATCAATAAGGCCGATGGCGATAATGTGGTGATGAGCGAAATGGCGAAGTTGCAATATCAAAATGCGCTGCATATTTTTCCTTTAGCGGATTCTGGATGGAGTCCTGTGGTGAGTACAGCTTCTGCGATTAAAAATATAGGTATTGATCGTGTTTGGGAGGAAGTCCTTAATTATAAGAAATTGGTGGATGAAAATGGTTATTTCGAAAAAAACAGAAATGAGCAGCAAATAGAATGGATGTATAGTAATGTGAACGAGGAATTAAAGCGTTTATTTTACAATTCGGAATTGGTAAAATCTAAATTAAAGGACATAGAAACGGCTGTGGTAAGTACAAAAATTTCCCCGGTAAAAGCTGCCCAACAATTGATTGATGCTTTTAAAGGAGCCTTGTAATTGATGGAAGGCATTGGTTTTCTGTTCTTATAGAATAATACCATGCGTTTTTTAAATAGTGATACGGATTTATGCATTCCTGCTTTATTGAATAAAAGAGGAATGCATAAAACGAATTAAAATAAGCGGCTTTTAAGAGGTGTTTTTTAAGGCGCTGTTAAACACTGTTTTAAAGCCCTAATATCACTCCTGTATATGCTTGGTTTTGAGCATGGGTATTACACAAAATAAACTTTTCTGTTTTAACTGTAAGAATACTACAACTACGATACTTTTTTACGAGCATTATTAGCAAGCTTAAGCTCCTTATTGTTTTAAAAAAAACATTGCTCTGTACTTTTTTTAAAGAATGATGCTATCCTACTTTATTAAAATTATAAAATGGTTTTGTATTCCTATTTAAGGAATGCTCTTAAGTAGAAGGATGCTTGGAGGTTTCTTCTGTTTGGAAATTAGTTGCTTTTTAGGTGTAAAAAAAGGGTTTAATGCATTGTAAGTATGCATTAAACCCTGGGTAAATAGTGACAACTATTAATGCTGTCTTATTTTGGGTGTGTTAAGTGGTACTGTTATAAAATATTTATATGAACATAAATGGGTAGATGGTCGGAAATACGACGTACTTTTTTTAGTTGGTTACACTGCTTTACAAGATCTACTTTATCCGCTTCTATGACGGAGAACATGTTATCGTTATAGTATATGTTATCGAGAGAATGATATAAATAGTTTCCTTTTTTACATTTAGTTTTTAGTGAGGTTCGGTTGTTTCTTAGGGCTGATTTGTAATTGCTTTTGTATAGGTTATTCCATACTGGGTGGGTTTCGGAAAGGTTAAAATCGCCCATTATAATTGTTTGCTTATTTTTTTTCAGGTATTTAATAATGTCTGAAATTTCGTCTTGTGGCTTGTCTTTGTGTTTGCGCGCGTGATAGTTTAATAGTTCTATGCTTTTACCACCTACATTAAAACCTATTAAATAAGGTTCTCTAAAAACATTGGGATTTACTTCGGAAAGTAACCGTGCTTTTTTGTTAACACTTACCTTGGATGTTTTCCATAAATAGGCATATTTTTCTGTTTTGTAAGGAGGGCTTTTGGTGGGGTAGCTGATGGCATAATCCCATTTGGCTCCTTTTCTGTTTAAGGCATCGGCTAGTTTGGCGACTGCTTGGGAACCTCCATAGCCTGCAACTACTTCCTGTATGGCTACAATATCGTAGTTTCGGACGGTGTTTGCAATGGTGTTTATAGTGGCGTCAGACTTTGATTTTCCGAAATCTTGGATGTTCCAGGAGAGGATGGATACTTTATTGGAACTGTTTGATTGTTTAGGGCTTGCTTGTTTGGGGGTGTGTTCTTGGGGTTTTGAATGTTGGGTTTGTGAGTTAATTGTACTAATAGTGAAGGCCACTCCTATCATAAAAATGATAAAGAATAGACCTTTGAATTTAAATCGGTTCATTTGAGGTTTTTTTCGAACCGCAAATATAATGGAAACTACCCCTTAATTAGTCCTTCCAACTCACAAATAAGCCGTTCCATTTCGGTTTTTAATTCCGTGTAACAGGCGGGGCTTTCTTGTACAAATTCGAAGCTGTTTATGGCGTCTTTATAATTGCCCATAATTAGTTGAATCTTACCCTTTAAGTTGTAATGATCGGTTGCGTTTATTGCTGCAAGTTCGTTGTCAAATTTTTTATTGATAGTAATTGCCTTGTTTATTTCTGAAATAGCTTGTTGGTACTGTTGTTCTTTAAAAAAAGTTTTTGCTTTTAAATAATGTAGTAGTTCTACTTCATCCGCCCAAACATCTGATAAATCCATGTTTTTATAGGTTTCGTAGGCTTGGATAAGTTGCGTTGCTTTATCCGTATTGTTTTTTGCGATAACCTGACTAATTTTTTGAAGTAATTGTTTGTTAAAACTATTTTCAAAAAATACTACTTCTTCCTCTACTGCTTTCATCCCTCTTGTTTTGGTACCTCAAAGATATAGGGATAAAAAAGAGCGTTTGTACGGGATTCCGTACAAATGCTCTTTTTTATTAAGACTAGTTTTAATCAACGCTATATCAATCCTAAATCCTTTGCAATTGCGACTAAGTGTGTGGGGTTTTTAGCGTTAAAGTGCTCTTTAAGTAACTTGAGTCTTTTTTCTATGGCACTTACACCTGAAGGAATCATCATTTGATTTTTTAAGTAAGTACTAATTTCTGGTTGTGACATTCCTTCGGAAAGACATGCTACGACATTTAAATCATAATCGGTTATTTCGATGGCTACATTTTTATACAGGGCACTTTGAATTTCTGTAGAGATGTATTTTATTTCAGAAATTTCTATTTCTTGTATGGCTTTTTTTAGTTCACGTAAACCATCTCTTCCCTTCAATACATAGCCGTTAATATTGGCTTGATTGAATAAGGTTTGAATTTGATGTTTTTTGTTCTCTACAGAAAAAACGATGATTTTTAAATCAGGAAATAATTTTCTAGCTTCAAGAATAAGTGCCTCACCAGATTTTAACTCTTGTTCGTGTGCATCTTCTACAAATGATAAATCACTGATTAATAAATCGAAAGGATTATTTTCTATAATGGCTTTTTTTAGTTTTAATAACGCTTCGTCACAATAAGCAACATACTCTATTTGGGGGATTTTGAGGGTTTTTAGTTCAGACCGAATACCACTATTTATATAGTCCATATCTTCTGCGATGAGTACTTTTTGGAACATATTTTATTTTTTAAAACGGATGATAGATTTAAAGCCTTTGCCGACTTTAGAATCAAAAGTAATGGTTCCGTTTATATCTTTTATACGGGATTCCATATTAGAGAGCCCGTTTGTTGTTTTTAGTGCGTTTAAATCTGTCCCTTGTCCATTATCGGCGTAAGAAATAGTGTAGTGTGCCCCCTTTTTTTCAAAACTTAGTACTGCTATACTTGCTTGGCTATGTTTTTGCATGTTTACCATTAATTCCTGTAACACTCTGAAAATTTCTCGTTGGTGACTTTTTTTAATTGATTTTAAACTTGTGGTACCCATGTTTCTCAAGAGGATTGTGGTGCTTGGGTTACTAAAACCATCTAACATGTTTTTTAATTCAGCATTAAAATGTGTACCGGTCTTAATCCTACTATTTTGATGTGATATATTACGTGTTAATAAATATATTTTCTGTAAATCTTTTAAGAGTACTTCCTTGGATTGATTACTGTATTGTACATTATTCATTACATGTACCATATCGTTTGCTACTTCGTCGTGAAGTTTTTTAGAAATACGTGTTTCGGTTTTATATATATCTTCACGTTTTTCTTGTGCCAATTTTTTGCGGTGGTAGAAGGAGTAAGCTATAATACTTAAAAAAATGGTTCCTAGGCTGAAATAGACATACAGGTCTTTTGTTTTTTTCTGCTCCATTTCCAAATCTTTTTGACTGTTGGCTACCGATAATTTTAAGTTTTCTGCTCTGTTTTTTTGTGTGTCGTATTTTAACTTGGCGTAGTGATGTTGTTCTTGTTGTTTTGCGATTTTTAAACGATCATTTATCTGTGTGTATTTATTGTAATGTTTTTTTAATTCACTCGGTGATTCTCCCGTTTTTATTAATTTTTCTAAGGCTTCTAGTTTGTCCTCAGGACTCTGCAGACGTGTAGCAATGCTTAGCATTTTATGGGCGTATTCGTGCGATGTTTCAAGGTCTATTAATACATATACATCTGATAGGTGGGAGTAGCTGGCATTTAAACCATTCCAATCTTTGTTTTCTTTACGAATGAATGCTGCTTTTTTTAAGGAAGGGATTACGGAGCTATTGTTTTTGTTTTCTAACCATTTTGTATAGGCTAAATTATCTATTAATCTTGCTTTAGTTTTTATGGTATTAATAGGATGATTGAGTAAACTATCGAAAATCGAAATTGCTTTTTTGTATTGTTTTAGATCTCTATAAGATAGGCTATTGTCTTGGATGATGGATGAGCTATCCTTGTTTGTTTTTGCTACTTCTAATGCTTTATTATTCCAATATATTGCTTCCTTGTGATTGAATTGATTACGAGAACTAGAGGCTAATTTTTTTAATAGACAAAATTTATTTGGAGAGAAATTATCACCGATTAATTCTAATGCTTTTATGGCAGATTTCTCACTGGATTTATAGTCTCCGAAATCAGCTTGTAGTCGAGAAATATATAGTAGACATTGCGTGGACATAGCCGTGTCGTTTAGTTGGGTATATATTTTTTGTGCATTGTTATAGTATAGGAAGGCACTATCTTTTTTTTGCAATTTAAGGTAATAGTAGCCTAAGGATGCATTTGCGTATGCGATATGAGGTTTAGATGTTATTTTATTTACAAGGTTTAAATAAGCCTTGGAAGTGTTTAAGGCAATAAGATAGTTGTTTAATTGACCTTGTGCTTTTAATTTAAATTGATAGAACAGGATACTATCCGCTGTTTTTGTGGAAATAGCAAGACCTAAATTGGCTAGTTTTATGCGGTTTTTGGAGCTGCAATTTTTTTTTTGAATGGCGTGGGTGTAAAAAGACAGGGAGTCTATGTGTTTGTTTGTTAAGGTGTGAGTGTCTTTTTTATTGCAAGATGCGATAAAAAAAAGCAACAAAAACCCTATTCCAAAAGCCGATACAATTCGTTGTTTCATGCCTCTAAAATAGGTTTTTTGAATTGATTATTAATTCTTATTTAGCTATATAAATTGGAGGTGGAATTGGTGGGTCGAATCTGTCTTCAGATTCTTCTCCTCCAGTTCCATATAGTTCCATATCGTTTTGGTAGTTACTAATATCTGTATTGGCTTCGTCTGTACAAGAAATGAACATTCCGTTACTTACAATAAATGCGATGGCTATCAATTTTTTCATCAATTTAATTTTTTAAAATTAGACATAGATTTCTTATCCGAGTCTGTGTACTCAGTGTTATTGAAATCATTTTTATAGGAAGAATTTCTCTTCTCTGGGGCGGGAAGTAAGAAGTCTAGATCCAGTAAAGTGTACTGCTTCCCAAAACGGTAGCTTTACTTTTTTTAGACGTCTATTAAAAATTATCGCTGTACATACCTAGTGTGTACATAACTAGGCGGCGGGTAATTATATGGTGAATATGGTGGTAATCATCTGATTGTGCATGTAAAATTATTGGAAAATTCATGGAAAATATTTTCAAACCTTAGTTGATGATTTTCTATCTTTGAGAAACCCTTATTCTGTATGATGATACCTCAATTATTTACACAGCTTTTTAATCGATTAAAAAAGGATGCTTTGAACGATACACCTTCTAAAAACCGAATGGCGGTTTATTTTGTAAATGTTGTTTTGGAAGAGCAAATGGAGGTGTTCAATTTGATTAGTGTAAAATCTATTAAGGGCTATTATGATAAATTTGTTGAAGGAAAAGAAAATAAATCAGGAGTCCCTTCTATAGAACTTTGCAATTTAATAGCGAGGTATCTAGGTTGTGAGAATTTTTCGGATTTTGAATTGAAAAATAAGAAGATAGAAGTCGCTCAACAAGTATCATTTTGGGGGCGAATAACACAAGGGTGCTCCTCCATAAATAAGAGCGCTCTTTCTATGGGTGTGGGAGCCTTGTTAATGTCCGGTGTTTATTATAATGAGTCAGTAACTAACTGTTGCTGTTGGGATGCCTGTAGATATGTAAAAGAATCCTGTCAATTTCATTGTTGCTATTATGAAGAGGGAGTTCCTGACACTATTTTTAATACAGAATTTCTCCAAGAGATAGTACTTGACAGTAACACTGTATTCTTAAAAAAAGGAACGGCTGTTGTATGGTATTCCATACCAAGAAAAGGTAATATTGAATTCATTATACTAGGGGAGTGTACCCCTTTATTGAAAAAGGACTAAAGACTTTTTAATCTCGGTAGCGTTTTTAAATAGTGAACCTATATTATTGGATATAAAAAAAACAGTGTCACCACTGTTTTTTTGTTTTTTAAGTTTAGAGTGTTCGCTTTGATAATTCAATGAGGCCATAATCATATACTTTAGCTTTTGTAATATTGATAGTTCCCTCGCTAGCATGTTCTGCATATGATTTATGGCTTATATCTAAGTGATAGTCTCCGGGAGGAATTCCGTATAACATGTAATCACCTTTTTCATTACTCGTGGTTTGAGCAATTAGGTCTTCACTAATATTGTATAGTGCAATTGTTGCATTGTACAAAGGGACCTGTTTTGAATTGTCGGAAAGTACGTTTGCCGTAAGCTTTCCTTTTAAACTTCCTGTATTGGTTTCCGAGATGACTTTAATTACAGGGTTTAAATTGAATTTCCCTGAGTTCCCTGCTTTTATGATGGACTGTTGCACGTCCCAATCTAATAGGAAAGAGTAGGTAAGGCCAGCTTCTAACTTTTGGTTTAATATTAATTTTAAACCGGATTGTTGTGCACTAGGAGTGTTTAAATGTGCTGTAAAGCTTTGGTCAGGAACATTACCTTCTATTTCTAGGGTATTATTGTTACTTAAAACCAAACGTATTTGATGTAAGTTTCCTGCGGGAAGTACATGATCTGTAAGTAATAACTTATTTCCAGCGGTTAGGCTTATTAGATCCACTTGGATTGGATAGTTGATTTCTGGGTTAAAATTTTGCCATTCGTTGTCTTCAGCGTTGCTTTTGTATTGAAGGTTTATAATTTCGATATTTACGCTCATATAATCGCCGGGAGCATCTACTAATTTAAGTTGTATTCTCGCTGTATTCTCTGTATCTGAGCTAGTGCAATTGGTCAAAAAAAACAGGAAAGAAAGCAGTACAATACCATGCGTAATTTTTTTAAAAATCATCTCTTTTAAGTTTAAATTAAAAAAAAACGGGGTATAAAGGTTATCCATGCAAATTACAAAAAAATAAATGAATTAGGTCTCACGGTTTTCGGGGATATTGAAATTGTAAAACAAAAAAAGCCCAAAACCATAAAGGTTTTGGGCTTTAATAATTAATATACTTGACCTTATTCTTTGGTCAAATATTTATCCATAATAGTGATTGCAGATTCAGAAATCACAGTACCAGGACCGAAAACGGCTGCTACTTTACGTTCGAATAAGTATTCATAATCTTGTGCAGGAATTACTCCTCCAGCAAATACCATGATGTCCTCACGACCTAATTTTTCTAATTCTCCAATTAATTCAGGAATTAATGTTTTGTGTCCAGCAGCTAAACTAGAAGCTCCAACAAAATGAACATCATTTTCTACAGCTTGTTTTGCAACTTCCTGTGGTGTTTGGAATAATGATCCCATATCCACGTCAAAACCTAAATCAGCAAAACTAGAAGCGACAACTTTCGCCCCTCTATCGTGCCCATCTTGTCCCATTTTAGCAATCATCACACGTGGACGACGCCCTTCTATTTCTGTAAATTTGTCGGCTAATTTTTGTGCTCTAATAAAAGTACTATCGTTGCTTATTTCTTTACTATAAACTCCGCTAATTAATTTTGTATCTGCTTTATGACGACCAAAGTGTATTTCTAATGCATCAGAAATTTCACCTAAAGTAGCAAAGTTTTCTGCTGCTTCTACAGCTAGTTCTAATAAATTACCTTTACCTCCTCCTGCACATTCAGTCAATGCAGCAATGTTGGCTTCCACTAATTTAGTATCTCTATCTTCTTTCATCTTATTGATACGAGCAATTTGCGAATCACGCACAGTGTTGTTATCAATGGCTAAAATTTCGATTTCAGATTTCTCAGTAGTACGGAATTTATTCACTCCTACTAAAATGTCTTGTCCAGAATCCAAACGTGCTTGTTTACGAGCAGATGCTTCTTCAATTCTCATTTTAGGCACTCCAGTGTCAATGGCTTTTGCCATTCCTCCTAATGCTTCAACTTCTTGAATTAACTTCCAAGCTTTGTCCGTAATCTCTTTTGTCAAGTATTCTACGTAGTACGATCCAGCCCAAGGGTCTACCGCTTTTGTAATTTGCGTTTCGTCTTGAATAAAGATTTGTGTATTACGTGCAATACGTGCAGAGAAATCGGTAGGTAAAGCAATCGCTTCATCCAATGCATTGGTGTGCAAAGATTGTGTTCCTCCAAGTGCTGCAGCCATGGCTTCAACACAAGTACGTGCGATATTGTTAAACGGATCTTGTTCACTTAAACTCCATCCCGATGTTTGACTGTGCGTACGCAAAGCCATCGATTTTGGGTTTTTTGGATTGTATGATTTAATGATTTTCGCCCATAACATACGAGCCGCTCTCATTTTTGCAATTTCCATAAAGTGGTTCATTCCAACCGCCCAGAAAAATGATAAACGAGGTGCAAATTCATCAATT
>NVRM01000059.1 GCA_002400885.1 Flavobacteriaceae bacterium | reverse complement strand
TTTTTCCAAAAGGGTATCTATGTTCCCCCCTTCTAATTCTAGCAGTACTGAGCCCTTCTTTTTTCCAAGTATTTTTTTATAAACATACCTAAGAGGTAGCGTAAATGCTGCAATAATGGTAGAACCCATAAATAGCATAAAAGCAACGACATAATGAATAATCGTACTTATACTTTTTGTTTTTTCAAAATTTACTTCCGCTTGATTTTGGTAGGCTATTATCTTTTCTATCATATTTACTGTAATTATAGACAACACTGTAAGCTTGCTTTTTATGTTATCGTTTAAGACTCTCAAAAGTAACTGTTTTCTCGAAAAAACAGCATACTATGTTTCTGAAAACGCTAAAATATCTCCAGGTTGGCAGTCCAAGGCTTTACAAATCGCCTCCAATGTAGAAAAACGAATAGCCTTGGCTTTCCCCGATTTTAAAATTGATAAGTTAGCACTGGTAATTCCAATAATTTCAGACAGTTCCTTACTTCTCATTTTTCGTTTCGCCAACATCACGTCTAAATTTATAATAATCCCCATCCTTATATTGTTAATTCGTTTTCATTTTTAAATTTCATTGCAAAGTTCAAAGAATTACTTTGTAAAACAAAGAACAATCCAATAATAGTAATAAATAACGGCGTCATTGTATTAGATTCATACGTTAAATAAAAGGTACCTTGGTACAATTCCCAAAGCCAAAGCCCCAACATTTGAACAAAACTAAGTCCACCTGCTACTATAAAAAACAGCCCTGATGATTTCAAGTTTAAAATAATCCCCAAGGAAAACTGATTCCTTTTCAATAAAAATAAGGCTGTTTTTCTTAAATAGAATAAGCCTATTAAAAATAACACATAAACAACAATACTTATAATTGCATAAATGACATGAACGAGAGTCCAATCGTCTGGAGAAACTTTTATTTGGTTGATATTTACAATTCCAACTGGAATTGCAAATATAATACCCGCCAATCCCAATACATGAATTCCAAAAATAATATCAACCAGTAGTTTAAAAAATTGTTTTTTCATAATTCTATATTTTTATCAAATATATAATTTATTATCGATAAACAACAACAAAATACCCTTTATCAGAAAAAAGAGCAGCAAAACATCTCCTATCTTTCCGCTCCTTTTAAACTTTTTTGGTTAAATCCCCACACGATACAAATCCTGCGGTAGCGGCGTAATCCCAATAATTTCAAACAGTCTACCTATTAAAACCTGTTATTCATTTACTAAAACATATATATTCTATACAGAATTCCTCTCTCAATTATCACCTCTATTTTTCATTTGCGTTAGGGATAGAAGCGGCATCCTTTTTTTTCTTTTAAAAAAAAGATACAGCGGATAGCCCGACCCTCTTGGGGAACGCCCAAAATAGAGAAACAGAGAAATAGAGAAATAGATGTGAGAAATTAGATGTTAGATGTTAGACTTATGCTATGAAATTTCTGTGCTTCAGTTTAGGTTTTAGACGCTAAGTGCAAATTTTTAAATGAAGTCCTAAACTTGTTCTTGATAAACAAAAAAAGAGTGGAAAAACATCTTCTGTCTTTCCACTCCTTTTAAACTTTTTACGCAATGTTATTAACACATTACTTTTTAGTATCTCCTAGTTCAAATTGAATAGGGTCTTTCACTTTTTGTTTGGTCAATGCAAGCTCAATTACCTCTTTCATATCCTTTACATAAGTAAACTTCAAGCCTTTTAAATAACTAGCTTTAATTTCTTCTACATCCTGTTTATTATCAATAGACAAAATTAATTCTTTAATATTAGCTCTTTTAGCGGCTAATATTTTTTCTTTAATTCCACCTACAGGCAATACTTTACCTCTCAAAGTGATTTCACCAGTCATGGCTAATTTACTTTTCACTTTACGTTGTGTAAATACCGAAACTAACGATGTTAACATGGTAATACCAGCACTTGGTCCATCCTTAGGAGTGGCACCTTCTGGCACGTGAATATGTACTTTATATTTGTCCAATATTTTTTGGTCTACTCCAAAAGAAGCGGCATGTGCCTTGATATATTCCATGGCAATGGTCGCTGATTCCTTCATCACCTTTCCAAGATTCCCTGTAATAGTCAATCCTTTTCCTTTAGAAATAATAGATTCGATAAATAAGATATCTCCACCTACACTGGTCCAAGCCAATCCAGTTACGACACCAGCTACCTCATTGTTTTCGTATTTATCACGTTCCAAATGAGACGGGCCTAATACTTTTTCAATAATTTCTAGGGTAATCTCCGTTTCGTATTCTTCTTCCAAAGCAATAGACTTGGCTGCAAAACGAACCATTTTTGCCAATTGTTTTTCCAAACCACGTACTCCAGACTCACGGGTATAAGCCACCACTATTTTTTCAATCCCTTTTTTATCTATTTGGATATGATCCTTGGTTAAACCATGGTCTTTAATTTGTTTTGGCAACAAGTGACGTTTGGCAATTTCTATCTTCTCTTCTACAGTATAACCAGAAACATTGATGATTTCCATACGATCTCTCAAGGCCCAAGGAATGGTAGATAAACTATTGGCAGTCGCTATAAATAACACTTTAGATAAATCGTAATCCAATTCTAAATAGTTATCGTAAAACGTAGCGTTTTGTTCTGGATCCAATACTTCCAACATCGCAGAAGATGGATCTCCATTATGACTAGAAGAAGCCAATTTATCGATCTCGTCCAATACATACACAGGATTCGAGGTTTCCACCTTTTTCAAATCCTTAATAATACGCCCTGGCATGGCACCAATATAGGTTTTTCTATGCCCTCTAATTTCCGCCTCATCACGCAATCCTCCTAAGGACATACGCACATATTTACGACCAATAGCTTCTGCAATGGATTTACCTAAACTAGTTTTACCAACTCCCGGAGGTCCATATAAACATAATATAGGTGACTTCATATCTCCTTTTAGCTTTAATACCGCCAAATGCTCAATAATACGCTCCTTCACTTTATCCAATCCAAAATGATCTCTATCCAATATTTTTTGAGCTTTTTTCAAGTCAAAAACATCCGTCGTATATTCATTCCATGGCAATTCTAACAACAAATCTAAATAATTACGTTGTACAGAATATTCTGCCATTTGAGGATTCATACGCTGTAAACGTCCAAGCTCCTTGTCAAATGTATCTTTTACTTCTTTATTCCATTTTTTAGACTTGGCTTTTACGCGCATTTCATCCAACTCTTCGTCGTAAGAAACACCGCCCAATTCTTCTTGAATGGTTTTTAATTGCTGGTGCAAATAATACTCACGTTGCTGTTGATCCATATCCACACGAGTTTTCGATTGGATATCGTTTTTCAATTGCAAACGTTGTAATTCCGCATCCATCTTTTGCAAAGTTACCAATGCACGTTCTTTCAAGTTATTAATCTCTAACAATTCTTGTTTCTCCTCTACAGGCAAGTTCATGTTTGCAGATACAAAATTGATTAAAAACGGTTTGCTCTCAATATTTTTAATCGCAAAGGTAGCTTCCGAAGGTAAGTTCGGATTTTCTTTGATAATACGTGTGGCCAATTCTTTTACCGACTCTATAATCGCTTCAAATTCCTCTTCTCCTTCATCAGATCTGTCCTCAATTATTTCCGTAGTAGTGGCTTGCATAAAAGGTTCGTCCTGAATCATGTTCTCGATTTTAAAACGCTTCTTCCCTTGAATGATAACCGTCGTATTTCCATCAGGCATTTTCAATACCTTTAAAATACTCGCTACTGTTCCTGTTTTATAAATATCGTTCTCCGTAGGATTCTCAACATCTTCATTAATCTGAGCAACAACACCTATAATTTTATTTCCTTTATTCGCCTGTTTGATCAATTCGATAGACTTATCACGACCGGCAGTAATAGGAATTACAACTCCTGGAAAGAGCACCGTATTACGCAAAGGCAAAATAGGCAAGGTGTCTGGAACGTCCTCCTTATTTATTTCCTCCTCGTCCTCTGGAGTCATTAAAGGAATTAATTCAGCATCTTCGTCCATCATGCTATGCAATGACAGGTTGTCAAACTTTAAAAACTTAGATCTACTCATATATATATTTTCCGTCACTTTGTCATTAAAACAACTCTTAAAAAAGAGTTTTAAACTTACAGCAACTCGCTTATTAATTATTAATCAGGATGTTACATCTTTTTCAAGATATTTATCCACTCCTAAATCCCAATAGTTATGCCAAAATTAATATGACAAACTTATATATTTTCAGTAATTTTAACCTAAAAGTGTCACAAATCAAAACTTCCTTTGTATTTATATTATAACTCACTATTTGGAAACAGCAGTAATACATAAAAACCCACTCATAGATCGATGCCTAAAAGGTGATGCCAAGGCGCAATTCGAACTCTATAAAAAGTATTATAAAGCGATGTTTAATACGTCATTACGTATTTTAAATGATCGTTTTGAAGCGGAAGATGTAATGCAAGATGCATTTTTAGCGGCTTTTACAAAATTGGAGAGTTACAGTGGTACTGTTAGTTTTGGTGCTTGGTTAAAGCGAATTGTAATTAACAAGAGTTTAACTGCTTTAAAAAAGAATAACCGACTGGAAACAATCCCTTTAGAACTAGCAAAACAGGTGAATAGTGCGCCTGAAATAAGTGCTCCTCAAGGCCTGGAACCGACGACTATTTTAGCAAGGATGCAACAGCTAAAACCGACCTATAAAATTGCATTAACCCTCCATTTAATTGAAGGATATGATGCTAAAGAAATCGCACAAATCATGGATGTTTCCTACGAAAATAGTCGCACTATTATTTCCAGAGCAAAAAATAAATTAAGAACCCTTTTATCATAAAAATATGAAAGATGATTTAGACAAAATGTTTGATAATTTAAAGGGATCATTTGATACAGAAGAACCTACCATAGGTCATTTTCATCGATTTGAACAAAAATTATCTAAACAGTCCTCCTCCAAAAAAAATAACCGCCATTGGGTACCCCTACTATCCATTGCCGCGATGATAATGATCATGCTGGGGATTTGGATAGGTATGGAATATAAAAAATCCTCCATAGGATTAGAATTGGCTACTGTTTCTCCAAAAATGCATGAAACACAAGATTATTTCACCACTGTAATTAAACGGGAAATGGAAATTATTGGAGGTCAAAGATCTCCTGAAACTAATAAAATGATCAACGATTCTTTTATACAATTAACAAGCCTAGAATCACACTATAATCATTTAAAGCTTGAACTTGGAGAAAGTTCACAAGACCAACGCATTATTTTTGCTATGGTTCGAAATTTTCAACTCCGAATAGAAGTATTGGAAAACCTACTCCTTCAATTAGAGCAACAACAAAAATTTAAAAACAACTCCCATGAAATATCTATATAAATTAATAAGTATCCTCCTACTAGTACCGAGTATACTATTGGCAACGGATCAAAAAGGAAAACACACCAAATCTAAAAATATTCACAAAACATTTACTATTTCCAAGCAAGGAAGCTTAAACCTTACCAACAAATATGGAAATATCAATATCACGACATGGGATAAAAACAGCATCGAAATAGAGGTGTATATTGAAACCAATGGAAATGATGAACAAAAAGTAATCGATAGATTAAAAAACATAACCATAGATTTTGACAACAGCCCTTCCTCTGTGTCTGCAAAAACAAACATTCGAAAATCTGGATATAGTGGCTGGAGTTTATTCAGTAATAACCATTGCATAGGCATGAAAATAAACTATACTGTAAAAATGCCTGTAACCAACCTGCTAAAAGTAAACAATGATTACGGTAATATTAGTATCGACAAACTACTTGGTAAAGCAATCATTCATTGTGATTATGGAAAATTATTTATTGGAGAACTCCATCATTTAGACAACGATATACGTCTTAATTATAACGGAAAATCTACGATAGAGTACTTAAAAGGCGGGACTATAAACAGTGATTATTCCACGATAGAAATTGAGGAGTCTGAAACAATTCGTATCACAGCGGATTATTCTCACATTCAAATAGGAACCGCAAAAAAACTAAAATACCAATGTGATTATGGTGATTTAAAAGTAGATCAAGTAGGAATTATCACAGGGAGTAGCGATTATTTTCATGTAAAAATTAATGAATTAAGCGATACTGCCAACCTAAATAGTGAATATGGTTCTGTTAAAATTGGCACTATTTTATCTGGGTTTTCATTGGTGAAAATATCCAGTGACTACGGAAATATAAAACTGGGTATTGAGCAGAATACTTCCTATAATTTTAATGTCAAATTAGAATATGGTCGTCTAAAACTAGAGCAATCTGATTATACTTTTCATAAAAAAATAACAAAAAACAGCAGTAAATACTACGAGGGATATTGTATAAAACAAAACAATAGGTCCAACATACACCTCCAAACAAGTTACGGAAACGTAGCAATTACAAATAACTAAACGAAAAAAAACCATGAAAAAACTAATCACTATATGTATTATTTTACTGAGTTCTACAGTACTACAAGCACAGTTTTTCAGCAAAAAAATCACTGGAAATAAACAGGAGATTAAAACTACACGTAATACCCCGGAATATGACGGAATCGTGGTATTAGGATCATTTGATGTAAAGCTTGTAAAAGGAACAGAAGGGAATTTAACAATTCATATCGAAGAAAATTTAGCTCCCTATTTAATCACAGAAGTTTCCAAAGGAAAACTAACCATCCGTTGGAAGAAAGGGATTCATATACGCACTAAAAAACACGTTTTAATCGAAGTCCCAATCCAATCCATTGCAGCGCTTTCTTTAATAGGTAGCGGGAATATTTACACGGATGAAACTATTAAAGAAGAAACTTTTAAAATTTCTATTTCAGGTTCTGGTGATATCATGCTTACCTTAGATACAGACCTTACAAAATCAAGTATTGCAGGTTCTGGAAATATCAAATTAAAAGGGATTAGCAAAAAATTAAAATGTGCTGTTAGCGGGTCTGGAGGTTTTTATGGAAAGGACTTTAAATGTAAAAACGTACATGTTTCAATCGCTGGATCTGGAGATGCAGCTGTATTTGCAAGTGATAAACTAAGTGCGTCCATCGCTGGTTCAGGTGATATTTCCTATTACGGAAATCCAACAACAGAAGACATAAACGTAAGTGGATCTGGAAAGGTTAGCATGCACTAAACCCCCGTAAAGCTCATGAAAAAACCTCAAAATCACATCTGATTTTGAGGTTTTTTTTTATAGGTTCCTATCTCTAGACAATCGTAACAGCACTTACACCATTCGATTTTTTATGTATCTGAATCTGCGTAGGAATACGTTCTTTTAAATTATCTACATGGGATATAATTCCAATCATTTTCCCCTGTGCCTGTAAGGTTTCCAAGGTTGCAATTACCGTTTCTAAAGTACTACTGTCCAAGGTTCCGAATCCTTCATCAATAAAAAGAGAATCTATCGCTACATTATTACTCGCCAAATCCGACAATCCCAAGGCCAAGGCCAAACTAATAATGAATTTTTCTCCTCCACTAGAAGTATCTACATAGCGCACTTGATCTGTCTGAAAATGATCTATCAAGTTAAAATTAAGTTCCTCTCCTGGTTTATACGTCGCATTCATTTTTAGGGAATAGCGCTTGTTTAACTTAAACAAATGAATGTTTGCAAATGCAATTAGGTTTTGCAATGTCAACCGTTGCACATAAGTATTAAAAGCATCTTTTGAACCTCCTAATAAATGAATTAAATCTGTCCATTTCTTCAGTGTTTTCTCCTGCTCTTTAATGGCTTTAAAAACACCTTGATTCCTAGAAATAATTGCTGCTTCTTTCTTGAAAATTTGTATAATTTCTCCTATTCGCTGGAGTACCAACTCCTTTTCCGATTTCAAAGAAGTCAGTTTTTCACGCATTTCAAGCAAGCTTGTATCAAATGTTTTCAAGGAATTATGCGCTGTTAATTTTAAAGCTAAACTTTCTTTTAAAGCTAAAACCTCCGTCGTAGCTTTTTCTATTTTATGCTTTACCGCCTCTAAATCTGTCTGTACTTCTTTTGTTAAAAGCGCTGCTAATACAGCATCCTTATTTAAAAAATCGCTCTTTGCTATCTCTTTTTCTAAGGAGGATGACAACAGTGCTAAGCTTGGTGTTATTTTTTCGAGCTCTTTTATATTTTCCTGCTGCTGCCCCAGTAGCGTTGTTTGTTTGTCTTTTAATAATTGATAGCCTTTTTGATGCTCTTCTAATTGTCCCAGTACTGCTATTTTAGAAACTCTTAGTCTCTCATGTTGCTGTGCAAGGCTCACGTCCTTTGGTAACAAGGCATTTCTTTCTCCACCCAACTTATCCAATTCAGTCGTCTGTAACCTTTGTTCTCTTTCTAATAAGGCGGCATCGCTACGGTACTTATCCAGCACCTCTGTATCGTTTTTCTTTTTTAAAGCTAATTCGGACAATAGCTGTTGTACTTTTTGCAAGGCTTCTTTTGCACTCGTATAGTTCTTCAATCCTTTTTCTAATCTACTTACAAAATCCGCTGTTTCCAAAGGTGTTGGAATGTTAAACTTAAATTCAGAAAAACTAGACTCAAGGGCTTGTTTTAATTCCTCTAAGTCATTTAGCAACAAGTTCGAATCACTTTTTTTACGAACCAATTCTTTCTTTAACAGCTCGTTTTTAGTAATATCAGTGGCTATTGCTCCTTGTAACTTTGTGTTTTTCTCATACTGCTTTGCATAGCTACTCTCCAAGTTGGATTTTTTATCCATCAATTCCTGGGCTGCCTTTATCTTTATATCTAGGTCTTGTAACTGCTGCTCTAATTCCTTGTTGTTTTTATGAATACCTGTAATTTCTTCCAAGTTAATTTGCGCATCAAATACACGGGCTTTTTCTAAAAGTGTTGCCTGCAACAATTCTAATTCCGACAGCCTTTTTTTATACATCTCTAAGTAACTCGCTTCCTTCCCTAAATCTCCATTTAAAAGGACAATCACTTGCTGCTGTTCCTCTGCAAGTTTCTTACGGGTTTCTAGTGTTTTTTCCGACTCAGAAACCGTACTATCCCTATAATTTGTTACATAAGGATGTTCGGTAGCACCACATAAATTACAAGCCTTTCCTTCTTCTAATTTTTTACGTTCGTCCTCAAAACCTTGAATCGCAACTTCCAATTGCACTATTTTTTCGGCATCTACAACCTGTGATTTTAAGCTAACTTCTTTGGAAACAGCAGCCGTCATTTTTGTAGTAAGAATAGCAATCTGCTCTTTTGCCTGTATTATTCCTGTATTCGTAGTCCTAATTAAGGGACTGTTTTCCACAAAACTCTCCGACAAATGTAAGAGCTGTACGCCTTTTTTATACAAGGAATTAAGTACTTCCTTTTCTGTTAGCAAAGCAGTAGCATCAAACTTAAGTGCGGACGTTTTTAAGGATTCCAAGGCTGTTTTAAGAACTCCTAATTGCTTCTCATCTTCCTGTTTCCCTAAGTTATTTTGAGCAATTACTTGTGCCGTTTTATCAATTTCAGAACTATGCTCCCCTATCACTTTAAAAACTTCTTCCTGTGCCTTACTTTTACTTTCCAATAAGTAAAGTTGCTGGTTCCACTGATTAAAATAAGGTGCAATCTTATCCATCACCTGATTATTTTCTACATAATCCTGCTGTATTTTCTCTTCCGATTTAGCCTTTAGAGCTGCCGTTTCATGTAGCCCTAATTTAGCGACTAGCAGCTGCTCTTCTTTTAAAAACAACGCGAGTTTAGGAATGTTTTTATCAAGACCATCTTTACAGGCAAGCATCATAGCCTCTAGCCTAGCAATACTATCTAATTTAGGCAGCCACRAATTAAAAGCCTCTTCATCTTTCGAAACATTCTTTTTCGCTTGYTCCATYGCAGTATGCWCAAGTTCCAAATTAGGAATCATAGCTGMCAAAYCCTGCTTAAAYCCCTYCCCTATTTCTTGCTTTTCAAGCAACTGRKYCTCCAAGCGTTTCACATCGGACAAGGCATCCGTAAAAACAGCYGCTTTMTCATGCTGTAACAGTTGCTCAAATACATGCTGCTSCTGYGCTTTATTATTTTGTAATTCTGAATCTTTTAATGCATTCTCTGTAATTTCTTTGTCTAAATTCTCCGATACTACATACCAATTCCGTACAAGTTCTAAAGTATTCAGTCCTTTCCCTAACTCTTTAGATGCTGTGTTTTTTAAAACCTGCTCTTCCAATAATGCTTCTTTTTCCGAAACCTCCAGGATATCATCGCTGTTTATCTTCCCTCGTATTCCTTCTAATATTTTACGCTCCTCCCCCGCTTTACGTGTAATAACATCTCCTATCTTCTTGTATATTTCCTCCCCCGTAATTTGCTCTAGTAAAGTTCCTTTATCCTTTGAATTTGCAGATAAAAAAGAAGCAAACTCACCTTGCGCCAACATTACGGAACGTAAAAACTGATTGTAATCCAACTGTGTAACTCGGACAATAGCCTCTTGAACATCACGCTTTTTCTCGGCAATAATAAGCCCTTCTGTAATATTTTTAAGTCGTACTTCTTCCTGTGGTTTATTTAATACTTTTCCATGTTTRGAAAYCAATCGCATATACCAACTTGCCTCATAGATAASGCCTTTGTTTTCAAACAAAACCCTAGACATRGCATCGGATGCACCAAAACTGACGACATCCYTTAAWCCYGCCTTAATATTAGMCTGYTTAAAACGAGGTACTTGATGGTATAAAGCAATAGTAATGGCGTCTAAAATAGTCGTTTTCCCAGCMCCTGTAGGYCCCGTAATTGCRTAYAAACCAACATTTTCGAACTTTGGCCCCTCTAAATCTATACAGATAACAGTATCCGATTTTAGAGAATATAAATTTTGAAGTTCTATTTTTAAAATTTTCATTGTTTGCTATCTATTTAATTGTCCAAAGCTATTTGTAAAGCTTCGTTAAAAGCATCTAACACTGTTTTATTTGACGCTAAATCAAATTCCATTTCCTCACATTTCATTTTAAAAACATGCAAGGGCGATAATTCTTTAATATGCTGCGTATTGGCAGTCAATTCTTCCAATCCCACAATGGTACGCTGGCTATTTAATGTCACTTTTAACACCTCTAAATCCAGTGTTCCTGCCATTTTATTAATCTCTCCAGCGCCTAATGCGTTTTGTACTTCATCCTCTAAAACTACCTCTACCCAAGGTGTTAATTCATAAGCATTGGAGCGTACCGCCTGTAATTTTTCTTCACATATAACAAGGCTACCTTTCACACGAAGCACCTCTCTAAACCTTGGTATTTCCCGGTCTGTAACCTCCGTTATCTTATTATTTTCCGTCCTTAAAATCAATACTTTTTTAACTTGATTAATTTCACTAAAACTAAGAATCACCGGAGATCCTGCATAGCGAACCTTTGGGTTCCCTCCTACTATTTGCGGTCTATGTAAATGTCCTAGTGCGATATAATCAAAACAATTAGGAAAATCCTCGGCACCAATATGCCCTAAATTACCTACATAAATATTTTGTTCACTGTCCGAAATAGTTCCTCCAACAGCAAATAAATGTCCCATGGCAATCATAGGAAATCCCTCCGTATTTATAGCCTCAGATTTTTCGGCAACAGCTGTATAATGYTGWATTAAAGCTGTTTTATAACGCTCCGTAATATCATCAAATTGCTCCCCAGCWACGGCCTTTCTTATGTCCTGATCCCTAAGRTAAGGAACAGCAGCAACCACTATAGACTCRCCCTTTACCGTTARYTTAAACACTTCATCGGCTATATCTTCCGTCGCTTTYCCTACCACTTTCACATCCAATGTTTCCAGTAATTCTTTCGGYGCATTTAAAGTACCCGGCGAATCRTGATTTCCTCCRGTAACAATCACATGCTTGCAATTACTCGCATGTAACTGCACTAAAAAATCRTAGTACATTTTTAAACTTAAGGTGGACGGAGTTCCCGTATCAAAAATATCWCCYGCAATAAGYAACACATCTATTTGTTCAGAAATAATGGTATCCAACAACCATTTTAAAAACAGTCCCTGCTCTTGRGTTTGCACCTGATCGTGTAATCGATGTCCCAAATGCCAATCCGAAGTATGTAATATTTTCATCTATTTTAACTAGTTTTATAAAAGCTGTCAGAAAAATYCCTTAGCAAACCATCTCTTAGTTTCATAGATTMTTGACAGYAAAAAAATCCATGTATTYATTTSTACAAAGGTAACACCAAATACAATCCAAAATGACCGACAYAAACAGTTTAYCCAATCATTTGGGCACAAGTRTTTTACRCTCTRKCGTTATTAAAAAACAGAACCATAGCTATGGCTATCCTTATATTTTTCACCTACTACCCGACCCGTCGGAGAACAAAAATAATTCTATTTCTAAACCGTCACTTGGAAATGTATTTGGTATGCAAAGCTTTCCATCCATAAAAATAAGAATTATTATTAATTTTCGCTTTAAAAACAATTAAAATCAAAGACTATTCATTCAATAATGAATACCGCAGACAATCTCTTTAAGTACATTCAAAAAACGACTCCCAAAAAYAAACAKAYAAACACCGCTATTCTATCGTTTTAGAATACAAAAAAGTCACGARYACTAAAAAATAGCATTCGTGACTTTTAAAMACAAGTACTGTSTTGGATTATTACTTATCCCAACCAGTCACTTCCATTATTTTGTGAAAAATYTCYGTGTTTTCATAAATWCCAGAAAACGCTTCTGATCCAGGACCATATGCAAAYACAGGCACAAGCGTCGCAGAATGACCATGAGTAGAAAATTTCATRTCTATTTTATTATAATCACTAACGTCTTTTCCWTCTTTATTTTTCTTYSTAGCTGATGCTAAAGTAAAACCACCMGTTTCATGATCCGCAGTCACAACAACCAAGGTATTCCCATCTTTCTCGGCAAAATCCAARGCWACACCCAACGCATCGTCAAAATCAAGTAATTCAGAYACTAAATAAGGRCCATCATTATTATGTCCTCCCCAGTCTACTTGTGAACCTTCCACCATTAAAAAGAAATTAGGATTTTCTGCATCTTTACTCAAGAATTTCAAGCCTAAATCCGTTGCTTTTGCTAAATAATCTCCACGACCATCTTTTGCAGATTTCATATGATTATCAGCCAATAAATAACCAACTTTAGACTCCGATTTTATCGAAGCAAAATCACCAAGAGCCACCGTATCAATATGGACACCCTTTTCTTCAAAACTCTTTAATAAGTTTTGTTTATCATCTCTTTTATTAAAATGCTTAACACCACCAGCAGCAAAGAAATCTATACCCGATTTAGGTAAAAAAGAAGCAATTTCTTGTGAGAAAGCACGGTTTAAACTGTGTGCAAAAAAACTAGCAGGAGTTGCATGCGTAATCGACGATGTTGCAATTAACCCTGTCTTAATATGTTTTGGAGAAATAATTTCAACAATTGTTTTAATTGCCGTAGAATCATCCGACATCGCAATCGATCCATTGTATGTTTTTTCTCCACAAGAAAAAGCAGTAGCTCCTGCCGCTGAATCTGTAATTAATTGTTTAGAAGACGATGTTTTAATCAATCCAATATGCTTGAAACGTGCGTAATTGGGGGTCGAATCTTTGAAAAAGAAAGCCGTAGATACTTGAGATAAGCCAGTTCCATCCGCAATTAATAAAATTACGTTGGTCGGCACTTTTTTTACACTGTTTTTAACAGGTGAATTTGTACAAGATAAAAGACTCAATACCAATACTGTTAATAAAATCTTAGCAAGCTTCATGTGATGTTTATTTTTTAATAATTAACTAAATATTTGAAGTCACAAGGTATCAATTTTTTAAATAATTAAAGTTTACTATCCTTCAATTTATTGTAAACAAACTGTAAGCTTCGGTTAAATCACATAAAGATAAGATACTAGGATTGTAGACAGCTGAAATGTTGGGTATCTAATAGACGTAGTATCTTATAGAGCTAGTAAATGCAATGTTTTACGATACTCGTTGAGGCTTGCCTTTACGATTGAAAACATAAACGGAAGCACAGCAATTTTGTGAATAATTTTATAGCACAATCCTGATATCTAAAATTTAAACCCTCATATCTCACGTCTAATAAACCTGTTTTGGGCGTTCCCCGCTCAGGCGGGTCGGGCTATCCGCTATATCTTTTTTTTAAAAGAAAAAAAAAGGATGCCGCTGCTATCCCTAACGCGAAGGAGATACTAGATGTTAGAAAATAGATTTTAGATGTGAAACGAGCTAGGACATCAAGTATATGAATGTTCTTAATTTGAATGGGAGAAGGTATTAGAGGGTTTGAATTTTTGGGGGTGTTTGGCTAAATACTGATGACCGGTAGTTAAAAATAGCACAAATTGATTGCTAGGAAAGAGCTTGGAATAGAATGAGATGGGAATAGATGGTATTTATTAAGGTTCGTTGATGGGTGCCTTTTTATTAAATCACGCAATCCCCATAGTAGTTGTTTTTGAGTTGGTATAGTCAACAGGATGTTCATTCGGAACGCTTAGTTGTTAGTTTTCTTCTGTTTTATTCCAGTAAAATATCAGATAAATAAAAGGTGAATGTATTATAAAATTCAAGATATAATTCAAATATGGTTTATCCCAAATCAGAGGTATTTGATAAGCAACCCAAGTAATAAAATAAATTACTCCTATAAATATAAGTACCCCAGCAATTGAGCCTAATACATTTTTAATTTCTCTATGAACTGAACCTGTAAAAGGTAATACGATTAAAGTGATTATAAGAATAATGAAAAAATAATTAGATGTTAAAACCATCCAAAATAATGAGCGAATGGGTTTATTTATAATAGTGTTATCGTTTTTGACAACTGGACTTTTAATTTTGGTTGTGTCCGATATTTTTAAGATTTGGTTTAAATTCAAATTCCGTAATCGGTCAGAATAATGAGTTCTTTTAAATATCCGATTTTCTAATTCGTTCAGTTCAGACAGTTTTAAACTGTCTGATTTATATATTTTTTTTAAGTCATTAATGGATTTTAATTTTTCAATTTTACTGCTCAGATGATAGTCATAAGTAAAATTGGAATAGTAGTCGCAAGTAGTTAAAACAAAAATAGAAATGATAAATATAGAAGTCCTTAATCTGAACGGAATAGATTTATTTTCAAAAAAATTAAGTATTCTTTCTAATAGTTTATTCATTTCTCAAATTAATACTAACGGTTAGAACAAGAAAGATAGAGCAGTTAAAAGCACTTTCGTTTCAGTTTATTACTTATATAAATATTTTGCTTTTATTTTTTCTTCTATAAACGCCAAATTTTATATTTAGCGGACTTAATTAGTACTCACAGAACTTTCGGTTAAGCACAAACGCCCTATGTTTTTTTATACACTGTTATAAGGCGTTTTTAATTTTTTATTGATTGGTTACAAAAGGGGTGTGTTAATTGACAGTTGCTTTCTGAACCAGTCCCTTTATCTTGTTTTCTAATAATATGGTCATATGATACTGATTTCTCAGGGTCAAGATAACCATTACAAATTGGGCATTTCATGGCTGTAGAAATTGCTTTTTTGATAAAAGAGGAACTTTTTACTTCATCTGTAAATAAAGTACTGGCTAAATTTGAACTTCCAAGTACAATTTTACCTTCTAATTTTGCTATTTTAACAATATCACTATCTTCTATTTTTTCTTGATTATTTAAGCGTTTAATTATTTCATCTATGAGGTTACTAAAAGTGTCAACTCTATTTTTAGAAATCTGTTTTTGTAAAATAGTTGCTATTAAATCCTTTTTTTCAACAAGTATTGTTTCTAACTTTTCCCTATTATTTGTAAAAGTAAAAAAGAAATTTTTGTCATTATTTCGAACTTTTTTTGACAATAAATTGACAATCCCCATAAACATGGCTGTAGAATGTCTTCCACTTGGACCATAAAAATATACAGCAGGGTGTAAACCCAAACTACCGTTATCATTTCCAGAAATACGTTTTACTAATTTAAGAGACTTGTTTATAACATGTAATGTTAATTCTCCATTTATATCATCCTCATGTGAAGAAACATCTTGAGGGAAGCCTTGTTGGTTCCTGTTAGTTATTAATAAAAAATCAATTAGAATTTGTAATGCTGTTCTAACACTTTTGGAACCACCTAAAGGTAAGTCAAGTGTCTTTATAGGTCTTTTTAATTCAGGGTCGAATAAGGTTTTATGGAATTCTTTTGAAATTAATCCAATTTTCTCGAAAATTTCTGGCTCAAAATTTGACCAATACTTATGACCTGTTCCAGCTCTTATTATTGCTCTAGCGGAAATAGGAATCGGCTTTTTTCTATTAACTAGTAAAAGTTCCTCTATTTTATCTAAAGGCGTTCCCTGGGTGTTAATTTTAAAAAATGATTGTTCTGCTTTATCTGCATCTCCCTTGACCCATTGTACCTGAAGACCTCTAGATATTATTCGACTAATTCGTTTCCTTTCAGATAGTTCTAAGTTATCTTTTTCATTCTGTAACTCTAACTGTTTATAACTTCCAATAGAACTATTAATTAGTCTTCTAGTTTTATCAGCAATTTTTTTTTGTTCAGGCGCTATTTCTCTACCAAAATATTCATAAGAAATTGCTCCATCACCATAATCATCTTCCACCCAAGCACGTAAAGCGCTTAGTCTATGACCACCATCAATAACAAAAATATATGTTGGGGATTTCCATAAAATAACAGAAGGAACTAAATCTCCATTAATAAAACTTTCTAATAAAGATAATACTTGATTTGGAGTCCAATGATTAGTTTCTCTTTGAAAGTCAGGTTTTCTGAAATTTGGTGCAATCAGAGCTCCTTTTGTAAAATCTCTAATTGAAATAGTGTTGAAGCTTTCATATGATTCCTCTTCATCTGTATTAAATCCAAAGTCTTCTCTCTTAATTAATGCATCTAGATTTACTAGGTTTGATTTTGCCATTTTTTTTGATTTTCCTTTTAATATATAACCTAGGTTTTTAATGCCTTATAACGTTTATTATAAGAATAGTAGCCGACTGCGGAACTCGAATTTTTCAAGTTACTACTAAATTTTATGCGGAATACAATGTTCATATTTACTACTATTTCGGCTATTATTTTTATATTTTGTTGCACTAAACACCTCCGGTGTAGCTTACGTTGCGAACCCTTAACTTCTGTGTTATTCATTTAAAATCAGAATAAGATGAAAAACACAGAAGGAAA
>NVRM01000058.1 GCA_002400885.1 Flavobacteriaceae bacterium | reverse complement strand
AAATCCCTTTCGAATCCCACCGTCTTCTGATTGTAGAAAGCTTAGCAAATCTGTTAATTTATCTTTTAAATCATTAAACTCATAAGGGTTTATAGCAGCTGTATTGTAATATTCTATAGACATTAAAAGCCATGCATTTGCTCCTGCAGGCCTTGCACCACCACTGTCATTATTAAGGTTATTCGTTCCGAAAAAACCTAAAAACAAGTCTTTATTAGTGTCCGGAGAGCTGCTTTTATATTTATCACTGAAATAAATATGAGCTCTAGCGGTATCACTTATTTCATTGGCGAAATAACGGAGTATCGCCTTGGCGTCTTCAAGCTGTCCAAGATGTGTGTACACAAAGACAAGAAGTGCTTGGTTATAAGTAGAAAATCTACTTTCTCGTTCCGAATTTGTTCCTCCTTTAATTACTCCATTATTTGGAATTAAATGAACAATTTTATCTTTTCCGCTCTTTATCACGGCCGCTTTCTCAGCGTCAAGATAGGTTTTAATTACTTGCTTTATTTTTGCTTCAAAGCTCTCCTGAGGACTTTCACCCTCTAATATCTCTGAACTTAATCCAGTCTTGGAACATGCAGCTAGCAGTCCTAAAAGAGTAATACGTATAAAATTTTTTCTATGCATGTGTATCCTTTTAATTACATAACAATAGGCTTCTTTAAGAAAAACAAGCGGTATTGCTTTTCCGAAAAAAACCTTTTTTCTTAGTTAATTTACTAGGTATTATAAGAGGTTACTCTATTAATTAGTGCTCAGTGCAAGATAATTTGAAATTTATTCTTAGATAACAGCTTGATCAATTACTGACTTAATGTATTTGTTTTCAGCTTTATACAAATACCACTTGTATGCGACAGTTTTCACTTTCTAGTAAAAGTTTATAGAGACATGTCCACTTCAGAAACCTCACCATCCCTCCTACTATTTATTGACGACTATTTTCACTTTAGATTCCTTGTTTTTCATGGGCAAGGATCTAAAGTCCCTTTTATTAACTGCCAGTCAAATACAGTTGGATATCCTGAAAACTGAAGATGAATTACCCTTCGCTACGAACAACAACATAACTCCTGCTATGGTATATTCGTACATATCTGAATGCTAATAGGTATCCTAAAAGAACCATATGTTCAATAGTTGTCCTTTTCCAATGTTTCTGAAAACAATTAGTATTTATGCTCCAAACAATGCTTCCTCCAATTTATTTACCTTGATGGTATCAAAAATTTGAATATTCCCTTCAGTATCCAATACTAAATACCTCGGAATCCAATTCAACTCAGCCGAAAGTCCAATGGCAGATTTAAATCCTCCTGGAACAAAATAATGCACCTCTCCTGGGATTTTCAATTTATCAATAGCAGCGATCCAAGCCTCTTGTTTTCTATCCATAGATAAGGTGATTAGCACCATGTCTGTGTGGTTTTTCTTGAATTCTTTTACCGCAGGTAAGGCCTTGATACAATCACTGCACCAACTCGCCCAAAAATCAAGTACAATGGTTTTTCCTTTATACTTAGCAATAACATCTTTAAAAGCGATAGATGTCCCGTCTACTGTGGTTATTTGTTGATTCAAGGCTTCTTCCGAAAAATGTGTTTTATCCACTGGTTTTCCGTTGATAAAAAGAAGCATGATTACTGCGTAAAATAATGATTTCATTTGTGATGTCTTTAGTTGGGTAATATAGTGTTTTTTTTCAGGGATATTAGCAACCGTATACGTACAGGTTGCCGGGGATTTCTGTATCCAAGAATATTTTCAAATTCATAGTCAGATAACATATGATTTTAACTTGTTATAAAGCAATAAAAAAACTCAAAACATCGTAACGAACTAATTATAAGTATGCTAGGATAAATTCGTGAAATTTTATGTAAATTTGTTAGACTAGGATTTATAATTGATATCATATGGAAAAAAATAAAAATCAGCACAGTAATGAATCAGGAAAATGCCCTTTTTTAGGCGGAGAATCTAAGCAAAGTGCTGGAGGCGGGACCGCTGATAGTGATTGGTGGCCCACCCAATTAAAACTTAATATTCTTAGACAGAATACCTCAAAATCCAGCCCCATGAGTTCGGATTTTGATTATGTAAAGGAGTTCTTATCATTGGATTTAGAAGCTCTTAAGCAAGACATCTATGATTTGATGACAGAGTCACAAGACTGGTGGCCCGCAGATTTTGGTCATTACGGACCTTTCTTTATACGGATGGCTTGGCACAGTGCTGGAACCTATCGTATTTCTGATGGACGCGGAGGAGCAGGATCCGGTACTCAGCGATTCTCTCCGCTAAACAGTTGGCCGGACAATGTGAATTTAGACAAGGCGCGATTGCTATTATGGCCTGTAAAAAAGAAGTATGGCAAGAAAATTTCATGGGCAGATTTAATGATCCTGGCAGGGAACTGTGCTCTTGAGTCCATGGGCTTCAATACCCTAGGCTTTGCTGGTGGCCGTGAAGATGTCTGGGAGGCCGAACAAGATATTTACTGGGGTTCTGAAACAGAATGGCTTGGAGACAAGCGCCATACAGGGAATCGAGAATTAGAAAACCCTTTGGGAGCTGTACAAATGGGATTGATTTATGTTAATCCAGAAGGACCAAACGGAACACCGGATCCATTGGCCTCCGCTCATGATATTCGAGAGACGTTTGGACGTATGGCGATGAACGATAAAGAAACCGTAGCCTTAATTGCGGGTGGACATACTTTTGGTAAAACCCATGGTGCTGCAGACCCCGACAAGTATGTAGGAGACAACCCTGCTGCGGCTCCAATAGAACAGCAAGGTCTCGGTTGGAAAAACACCTACGGTACAGGACATGGCGTGGATACAATTTCTAGTGGCTTAGAAGGGACATGGACGACGACTCCTACGAAATGGAGTCATAATTTTTTCGAGAACTTATTTCACTACGATTGGGAACTTACAAAAAGCCCAACGGGTGCCTATCAATGGAAACCCAAGGATGATGAAGGAAAAGGGACGGTTCCGGATGCCCATGATCCAACAAATAGACATTGCCCTATTATGCTTACCACTGATATTGCCTTGAGAGAAGATCCTATTTACAAGAAAATTTCAAAACGTTTCTTTGACCATCCTGATGAATTTGCCAGTGCCTTCGCACATGCTTGGTTTAAGCTCACCCATCGTGATTTGGGGCCTATCACGCGGTACTTAGGTGCTGATGTGCCAAAAGAAGCCCAAATATGGCAAGACCCTATCCCCTCAGTTAGTCATCCGTTGATAGATACTCAAGAGGTACTTACGCTAAAAAACACCATTCTTAATTCAGGACTCAGTCTCTCACAGCTCGTTGCGACTGCCTGGTCTTCTGCTTCCACATTTCGTGGTTCAGATAAGCGTGGAGGTGCTAATGGCGCCCGTATACGACTTTCTCCACAAAAGAAATGGAAGGTAAATAAGCCTAGTGAACTGGTAATTATTTTGGAGGCATTGGAAGTGATTCAAGAAAACTTTAATAATACTCCAAACAGTAACACTAAGGTCTCACTAGCTGACATCATTGTACTAGGAGGCTGTGCAGCCGTTGAACAAGCAGCAAAAAATGCGGGGCAATCTATTCAGGTAGCCTTTACTCCTGGCCGAGCAGATACTTCACAAACTCAAACCGATATCTCATCCTTTGTTGCCTTGGAGCCAAGAGCAGATGGTTTTCGGAATTATCTAAGAACCGACCAGACGGCTTCTGCAGAAGAATTATTGATTGATAAGGCACAATTACTCACACTTACAGTGCCTGAAATGACCGTATTAATTGGCGGAATGCGTGTTCTAAATACCAACTATGACGGATCTAAACACGGTGTCTTTACAGAAAACAGTCAGGCACTTAGCAATGATTTTTTTGTAAATCTACTAGATTTTGGAACTACCTGGAAGGCGATTTCTGAAGACCAACAAATTTTTGAGGGTCGTGATCGCAGTACAGGAGACCTTAAATGGACCGCCACACGGGCTGATCTTATATTTGGTTCTAATTCCGAATTACGTGCATTGTCAGAAGTATATGCCTCTGATGATTCACAAGAGCAATTTGTACAAGATTTTGCAAAAGCTTGGTCAAAAGTGATGGAACTAGACCGTTTTGACCTGCATTAACAGCAATTAAAAAAAATAACTGCTATAAAAAGAGCCCTACTCTGGGGCTCCTTTTATTATAAATCACTTAGATCTATATATTACTCAAGTTTCGCACTTAGATAGATTTACGCAACCTCTTGTAAATTAATCTTATGGATGTTTACTAGTAATCCAAAAACCTCAATATTCGCTATTATTTTACGTGTAATTAATTCAATATTAATAGATTCAATCATATTTCCCAAAACATCAATCACCAAACGGACAACTTCTAATGTCTTGATGTTTAGCTTATTCTCTATGCAATCTTGTTTTAAGTTTTTAAACAACCCTCCAATATTTTCGTAGGCTTCCACTCTATATCGAATATTGGTAAGTAAGTAAGTAAGTATTGAACCATTGTAATGGTTATCTGTGCGAATTGAATATCAAAATTAGTAGACTGACATTTTCCATGACCAAACAACAGCTTAGCTTCTTAAAAAAACACTTCAATAGCCTTTACGAATTTAAGTGTTGTATCAGTTGATGTTAGCGTGTGCCATTTGCCATTATTTCCGCGTTTTTAAATAAACACAGCAACCTTAAGTCTATCAATTTCAGTAATGTAATAATGGTCGTAATGAACTACCCCTCCGAGGCAGAGCCATTGAGCATGATTCTCATCCAATCCATTTTTCGAAAACGAATCTCATATCGTTTCTCTATATCTAAACATATCTCACGAAATTATTTCTTTAGGCTACCATTGACGTAATTCAACTCACTATTCTAGATACAATATTGTTTGTATATCCATTCATATGCTCACACGCGCATCCGTCATCCTCGCGCAGGCGGGGACCCATAGTGAAAAAGGTGCGCAACAGCCTATCATTAACGTAATTTCACTCTGTACGTTCATTTTTTGCTTCTCCAAAAAAACGAACCAAAAAAGGAGACTTTTATGAGGTATTTTTTAAGGCGGCTTAAAAAAGCCTTCTTAAAAACCATGCACAAAACTGCGCGTCGTTCCTAAGGTCACTCCTGTTCTCGCAGCTTTTGAACATATATACTGCATAAAAGCCAGTCTTCGATTTGAGATTATCAATAGAACTGAGTTTCTATTTTCATTACCTTTAGCAGTACTCTGGACGTCATCACCTCCACTTGTTTTTTCTTGAAAAACTACTATCTACACCCGACACAGAGCGTTGAAGAATTCTATCGATTTAATCCCAGTAAATTACAGGGCGAGAAACTTGAGGTACTTATAACTCTCCTATGGTCCTTAATAATCCATTTAAAAAAAGACGATATTATCCGTTTACATTCGTTTACGAGCCCTCGCTCTATTCTTAGGAAACTTTGAAGTTTTTCAACCCCAAAACTCACCCTGCTTCACATAATGTAAATTATAGTACATAGCTATTATATGAAATCAGGAATCGTAATCCCTGTAGCTACCGCTCTTTTTACTCGATTTTTGTTCCTTTTTGTCAGCATTCATTTAAAATAAAAAACAGCTCTCATTTAAAAACTATAAGAGTAATAACAATAAAACTTACGCATGGTCCTTATTACACCATAATAGTAAATAACAAATTGAGATATCATTTAAGTTAGAAATAAATAATCACAATTAGCATGTGGATATTCCGGAGCAAGCTGACCCCTCTAATTATTAAGAGAGCTCATTATTGTAACGGAGCATGTTGCCCCCCTAAACGATGTTGGTTTTACTTAGTGTAAATTAATCACTAAATGAGAATAGATGTCAGGTAAGCCAACACGTATGAGTCTCGTAAAACAATTATTAAGAATGCACCACAATGGCATTGGTATTAAAACCATTGCAAGAACACTTTGTGTGAGTAAAAACACCGTTAAAAGCTATATTTTAAAAGTCAAGGACAGCGGTATTCCATTCGGAAATTTATTAAAACTAGAAGATCCTTTATTAGAAATAAGCGTTGCTCGCTGGAAACCCAGCCTATAAAGATGAACGCTATGAAGATTTAAAGGATAAGTCGGGCTATTACGCCAAAGAACTCACAAAGGTTGGTGTAAACCGTGTGGTTCAGTGGGATGAGTATAAAGTGAAGTGTCTACATTTGTTGTGACGATTTTATGAAGCCTTAAATTTATATAGTTGAATTATGGGAAGAAAAAAAGCATGATAATGAGTTCAAGGTGATGATAGTAGAACTATTAAAGTCAGGATTGAAAGTAAAACAGATTAGTACGGATTACAAGTTGGATAACACCATATTTACAATAAGAATCAATGACAGTTCATCAAATCTAACAACACATTTACAACCGTATCAAAAGGCCTCTTCTTTAGCTGATTATACATACAAAACAATACTTTTCCTGTATCTACCCTATAAGTAATAACATCAATGATCCGAATTTTAGATTGGTCAATTATGTTTATTTGATTGATAGATAGACACTGCGACACCATCACTATAACAACAAAAGATATTCCTTCTCTTGCGAAAATTGATTGAGTAAATTAAGTATTGTATTCTTATTATTCATGGATAGCTATCATTTTAAGCAGCACAAATTAAATTCTGTTGTTTACAATATATAATGAGTACTCATTACAAGATTCAATACAGGCTGAGGGCTTGCAATTGAGTATAAAGTACGGAAATAAAAATCACCTATCAATTAATTGACGATAAGATTCTTAGACAATAAAAGGAAGCGTTCCAAAACAATTTTCATCTTAAATGGTCAGTATTTCTCTGTTTATTGTCCTAACTGTTTTTCATCCTATCATTCCAAGATTCAACAGCAAACAAAAGACTGGTCGCCTCGCTATTTAAAACCCTTTAAGAAAGGTTTAATAAGCTCTCTTTTTCTTATTATTGTACGCTATCAACTGTTCAAATCACATACATTTGCATCTATGAATCCAACATCTAAAAACATACAGCTTCAATACCAAGGTTTTTTGAATACCCCTTTACTTTGGAAGCAACAGTTGGTCTGTACTTTAGAACAATTGGAACTCACAGAGGTGTCATGCCAGCGTTTAACAGACCTTCATAATCCGAATATTCGATTGGGAAAACGAGTGGAACAATTTGTAATTACTAGCCTAGAACAGGATAAAAACATACGCATCCTTAGCCAAAACACACAAATAAACAATAAAAAAATTACGGTAGGTGAATTGGATTGTCTGTTGGAAAAGGAAGGAGTTCCCATCCATTTGGAGATTATTTACAAATTTTATTTATACGATGCAAGTGTGGGCACAAAAGAATTAGCACATTGGATTGGTCCCAATAGAAATGATAGTTTACTTAAAAAACTACATAAGTTACGCGACAAACAACTGCCTTTACTTTTTAATGAACACACTCGCCCTCTTCTAAGTAATCTGGGACTCAAAGCCAAAGACTTCTTACAACGCGTCTGTTTTAAAGCGCAATTATTTGTTCCTTACCAACAAGATGTTTTGTTTTCTTTACTCAACAAGGAATGTATACAAGGGTTTTATGTACATTTTTCTGCATTGAAACAGTTTTCTGGCTGTAAATTCTATATCCCAAGTAAAATTGATTGGCTACTAGAGGTTCAGACACAGGTAAGCTGGATGTCCTATCAACACTTTTACACAAAGACAACTGTACTCATTGAGGCTAAGACAGCTCCATTATGCTGGATTAAATTCCCCAATGGAACATCACATAAATTTTTTGTTGTTTGGTGGGATTTATAGAGGAATCCCCTTGGAATCCTTCTTTTGAAACGTAAAATAAACACTGCTTAATTTCTTCACGGGACAACTACTCACTCTTAAAAAATCACTTCCCTCCGCTTCCAAATATATCTTTAACTTTAGATACGAGACTTGTAAACCACGAAGTACTGCTGTCTTTACTGCGTCTACCAAATTTAGATTGATGCGCCTCTTTATAGCCATGAGCTTTAAGAATTAAGCCTACTCTTTTCTTGTATGCAATTCCTTTTTCAGTGTCAATTTGATAGATGAAATTTGCATACCCATCTATTTGAGCCAATATATTGCCTTTTTTATTCCAAACTTTTCCTTGTATTCCATCCTTTTCAATTTGAAATAATAGCGCTCTAAATCGTTTTAAGTTTTTCTTGGGTATGTTTGTCTTTTCGTTCACAACCACGCCAGTTACTTCCTGCCTATCACTACGTTTCATAATCCGTAATTTTTCGGGATGTAAGGTGAAGTTTTCATCCTCGACAATTTTTTTAGAATACTTTAAAATAGCCGCTATTTTCGGTAATTGTTCTTGGTTACCGGAAAAGGTAATATCATCTACGTATCGTGTATAATCAAAACCATAGTGCTTTGCCAAACCATGTAGTCTTAGGTCTAATTGCTTACATATAATATTTGTTATAGCTGGACTGGTAGGAGCGCCTTGGGGTAAAAACCGCGTCCCTCTTTGAGCAAAATAATCCTCTCCAAGCATGGAAACTTCCACTATTTTAGGCTCGGAACACAACAATGAGAAAATCGTAGCTAGTTGCTCGGAATAGCCAAACGATTTGAATATTCCTTTAATACGGTTGTGCGTAATTGAGGGGAAGAAATTTTTAAAATCCTGATTTATAACCACCGCTTTCTGTAAGTGTGGTTCGGCATTAGTTTTAATGGATTTTCCAATAACACAACCGTGAGCCAGTGGATGTACAGCTATTTTATTCAATATTTCTTCAAGAATCCAATATTGAGCATTTTTTAACCGCGGCATTGGTGCGGAAATTAAACGAAAGCCTCCCGACTTTTTTTTCATTTTAAATCGTTTGTAGTGACTTAGTCTAGCATTCTTTCTTGAAAAAGACAAAAAACGGAGCTCTCCTATGGGGATATCCATGGCCTGGGCTAATTCTTTGGCATTATTCAATAATGGTAAGTCCAACGATTTTAAGCGGTCTACCTGTGAGGTTTGGTCGTTTAATTGATGTGAAAAACCATCCCCTAAGTAGCGTATATCTTCTTTCTTAGACAGTTGCCATTTTTCCGCTTTTTCAAGGCGAAGTAGCTCCCGTTTCTCTTTCGTTTCTCGTTGTTTTTGTTTGGATTTTAGTTTTCGTTTTTGGTGTTTTTTAGCGAGAAATGCCGCTGGATCGTCAATTAGGTTTTTTTCTTTAATAAGTACCTGCAACTCCTTTGAAAGACCACTTTCTAGTTTAAAAAAAGCTTCAGCCTCTTTAAAATCTACTTGCTGATCATCCCAAAAACCAAGTCGTTTCATTTCAGAAAGAATGTATTCTTGCTTGGAGGATTCTTTTATTTTATCATAAATTTCTTGTCTTCTTTCTTGAGAATTTTTCATATAGCAAAAAAAATGGCAGTAATAAGACCTATGTAAATTCCCTTCGTACTATTCCAAAGACTGAATTTAACAACTCCAGTGAAAAGGGTACTATAGTACTATTTCACTTCGGAGAAGTATAACCGGAAATGGTACTATAGTACCCTTTTCACAAGTTAAGTTCAAGTCAGTGATGCATTCGTAAACTGTAAGCAAGATTGGCGATACACCAATCACGTTGCAAGGTTTTTATCTTATCACTACCAGGTTCAAATATAATATTATTTTTTATCAAAAGCGATTCTTGTTGCAAGAATATGCACACAAGGACCTTTCTTCATTTTATTTTCATAGTAATAACTACAATCGCAGTGTCCCTCCTTAATCTGGAGATCTGCATCTATCGTAACCATCGTTTTATATTTATTGATTACAAGTGCATTGATGCGAATGCAATCTTTTAATTCATCTACTTCCATGGCTGTTACGGCTCCTTGTTCCGCAAATTGATACGCCTCTCTGTCAATGTCACTTGAAAAACGCAAAGCGTCTATATCTATGCCGTCTCTTTTTAATTCCCGTATTCTGTACACCTTATTTTTAAGGTCGAAAATAACTTTACCTGCCTGGGTGCATGTGGACAAGGCCTGTTTTACGGTAGCAATATCTAAGGCTGTATTTTTGGCTATTGTTTCGCCCGTAGCGAACCAGTTTTTACGCAGTTCTAAATAAACGGTTTGCATGGTCGTTGCGGCTACTTGCCCTCTAGGAGCTAATAAATCCAAGGCACTAGTTTTAGTCCAATCATTTGCTGTCCAGCCAGAAAGCCCTAAGGTGAAATACATGTCATCGGATAAATGGGCAGTATAAAAAGAAGGCATACCACTCCCTAATAAATGAACAGTAATCCGATCTGTAATGGCTAATAAACGCTCAAGTAGTATTATTCTACGTCTTCCCCATACTCTTATTTCCTCTTCTTTTTCTCCTTTGTATATGGATTCTCTACAAACCACCTCTATATTCCAAGGTTCAAAAACAGCTACAATAGCTTCTCCTGGTTTTAAAATATATTTTATAGAACGTGGACCTTTTCTTTCTTTATTTCGTTTTAAAACTGATATGAAATTCCCTAAATCAATGGCTGTTAAATCAAAAGAAATTTTATCGCTTGTCATGGCCGAACTCACCTGTAAAAAACCTCTTACCCAACTGTCTGGTAAGTCTATTTTCACTTCTTTATACGTGTCTTCTCCTGTTGTTTTAATGTCAAACCCTTTAGGGTCTATCATAAAATCGGTTTCCTTATACGTTCTTATTTTCTGAAACTCCTGATACAATGCATTCGAGTAATCTATATTGGTCGTCCCACATTTAAATTCTTGAATGTCTTTAAAAACATTATAGCCACAAGATAGTTTTCCGTAAACCGATTCGTCTTTACTAAAGCACTCGAAAAAAACTTGATCTGGATGTACGGTTATTACTGGGTCTAAGACAAACCATGCGGCATAATCTCTTTTGTATAAGAAATTAAAATACTTGGCTTGTGCTTGATAAAAAGGCTTGGTAATAGCCTCTCTTTTTGTTCTAAGATTTTTTAATTTACTTTGAATTATTTCAATTTCTGATCGTACAGCGGCTAAATCCGTACCTGCCTCTGCAAGCCATACTTGCTCTTGACTTTTTAACCACGCTAAATAGGCCGTATTGTCTTTTGGTTGAAAATTAAAATCTGCCAATACCACATGATGTAAGGCAGAAATAGCCTCCCTAAAGGATATTTTTTTATCCAACGTTCCTACAAAAAAGGTAGGATCTCTTAAAAGATCTGGAGCAAAATTAACCGCAGTGCTTCCGATTCCATTTTTAACACTACTGGTCCCTCCGTATTTATAATTAAATTGCATAAAGCTTAGTTGAGTTTTAATGTTAATGGAATTTTTACTGTAGGATGCGCTTCTGAAATGGTCAACAAAAGATCTAAATTGTTACTCTTGTCCTGAATAGAATTAGTCCCTAATATGGATGTTAAAATTCTTACTGTCATCAAGGCTATATTTTTGTTTTTTATCGCTTCTTGTTCCAAGAATAAATAAATTCTTTTCTTGGTTACTCTATCTGCATTTAACGCAAACAACGAWGTCTTAAAATAGGATTCTAATGTTAARATAATTSCTTCATTATTRCTTGCGTAMGTAYTTAAATAATTSGAGACAAAAAATCKCATTTCCGAGCTCGGGTGYTCTTGTAGCTTTAATAAAAAGGAAGTGGCTTTGTCTTCACTGAAATTAAGGGTRATCATTTTTCKTCCAAAAGCCTGTACCTTTTTRTTTGTATGATCACAGATGTATAAYAGTAAATCAATGGACCAATATTTASTATCAATGTTGTTTTCAAAAAAYRTACAMCCCCAATCTATGACATCTTCCCAGTCAGAATTRAATATTTTTAAGGASGGTTCTAATTCAAAACTTACTCTTTTTTCATTTGCATTAAAGAATGCCTCAATTTTATTTCTTACAGACAACACATCGCTACATGTCARCAAGGCCAACTCTTCCATGCTCAGCGTRCTTAACGTTAAGCTTTTRTCCATATAGGTAGTCCCTAACTTCTGAGCAGACTCGTAACTGGAAAGCACAAGTTTTATCACGTTTTCTTTGGACATCGTAAGCAGTGCGGACTCATAATTATGGACAAGTAGCTGATAACTATTTTCATGGACACCGCTGTAGGATTCAACCTCAACAACACTCTGAATCAATCGATTAAAAAACCGATTCTCAAAACTCTTATTAATTAGGATTAGTTTTTTTATGCTTGCTTGTATGGCTGTCCGTACTTCCTCATGTTCCGAAAAACAAAACCCTACAATAAGTCCTTCGTTTTCTATTAAAAATGAATCTGGAAAATGTGCAACTAATTCAATCCCGGCACTTCGTACCAGCGGTTCTTTGTTATTTATATAGTCCGCAAAACTATCTTTAAAAAGCGCGTAAACAGGCTGCTTATTGTGCTTAGATAAATTTGCAGCAAATAATTTTGAAACCATCCCGTCTTTTTGTGACAATGCTATGATTTCTTCTCCTGTAACCGATTGGAATAATTCGCCAAAATGACTATCCCCTATCAAAGAGTTTAAAGCAACGACATACTCAATATCCGGTAATTCCGAATAAAGGAATGGCGCTAGATCTTGTAATGTAAATTCATGTTGATAACTGAGCTTCAATTCAAATACTCCCTTCAAATAATTGATAAACCGAATTTCTCCGCAATAAATCAAAGATATAAGACTGTCTTTTGTTGCTAAATAATGGGATTCATATTTCTGTAAGTAATCCATTCCTAGACTTACAGTAGTTTCTTTTTTGGATTTAATTAAAGCGACTAAAATTACCACAGGTAATGAAGTGTTTTTATAGCTGTCTTTTATAAAATCTACAATAAGTTCATGAACACTGTCATTTTTATTCAAGACCAACTCAGCCACATGTTCCGTAGAAAGTTCTGCCAGAAAATGCTTGTTTTCTTTAAGAACACCAAAGGCAAAATTTAATGCCACCTCACTATTGGTTTTTCTTATTATTTCTAAGATTTCCGTAGGAGATTCATTCCATAATTCTGGTAGTAATTCTTCTCTTATTGATTCGTTTTCTGGAAGCTTATCTATATAGTACCACTTGTTTTTATGTCTTTTTAAACGCTCTGACCCTCCATAAATGATATACATCAGCGCTAAGAAACTATGATATTTCGGAAAATAACGACGCTCACTTGTATAGTTTCTCGTTTCCGTGTTGTAAACATAATTATAAGTAGAATCAACATAAACCTTATCAACCTCATCATCCAAGGCACACAATAACTGAACCGCATATCTTACATAGTCTCTTTTATTATTTCTAGACCAATCATACACTTTACTGTACATATGCTTATTAAAATACTCCTTGGTTTTAAGAGAAAAAGCAATCCTTGGATTGGCAACCGTTTTTTCTAGTTGAATATTAATGTATTCTTCATCTATATAGAAGTAATGGTTTTTATAGCCAGGATTTGACAGGTTAATTTTCTTTGAGATAAGGGCTAACACCTCAAAATCATTTACTATTTCTGCAGCTCTGTATATATAACGAATCGATTTAAACATGCCTGCTTTTAAAGGAAGGCTGCGGATTAAATCCATCACTATTTCCTGTTGCTTCTTGTCTTGGTAATAATAAATATATAATTGATATAGTAGCGTAGGTGTACTATTTTTTTCTTTTAAATAATAGTTAGAAAGAACTTTAAATAAGTCATTGTTTTGGACAATGCAATCCGCTATTTCTTGAGGTAAATTATCTAAAATATTCCTTTTAATCTTTAAGCTAAATGATTCATTTCCGAACCTTAAAAGAAATGCGACTGCGGCTCTTCCTGCAATGTTTTCTAATCCTTCTGACTCAAATACCGATTGCATTTTGTTAATTGCACTCGCGTCTTCAAACTTACTTAAAGCAGTAATCGCCGCGTATTGCTCAAACATGTCTTCCGATGTTACAAAAGGAATAATTAATGGAATGGACGCCTTTATGTTTAAAAAAGAAGCCCTGTTTATAACCTTAGAAATTTTCCAATTACGCGTATAATTTCCGTTGATTGCATCGTTTAAATACTTTAAAATAGTTTCTTCTCTCGGATGATTTATAGTTACCAAAGGTGATTCTTCAGTAATAATATCAATAGTTGAAGTGTAGCCTTTTTTTACCTTACTTGCGATTAAAGTATCAAAAATAGCCAATGCCTCTTCGTAAACAACAGGGAAGATAGTTTTTGTCCCCTCTCGTAATTTAGCACCTCTTCTCCCGTACCTAAAATTAACCAAAAAAAGGTCTGAACCAGTTTCATATAAATCTACTTCATACACCTTGTCGGATTTTCCTTCACAAAAATAGACCGTTTGTTGTTTTATTAATTTCAAAGTTATTTTTTTATAAATATAGAAAAAATAAAAATTGATTCTTTGGGATTTTGATTTATTTTTAGAAGAAACTATTACATATATGCTTCATTCGTAATAAACTATACAGGTTTCCATTTAAAAACGAAAGCAATAACGATTCGCTACTCCGGTTGTTATAAATGGACACTGATTCTATAGGTCAAAAGGCATACATAATAAGATCGTTGGCGAAGGGTTTATCATTATAAAAGTGACCTAAATTTTATTTATATGAGTTGTGATGTTTGTTGTTGGTTCCGTGGTCTGTTGAGATTGCCACGTCGTAAAAACACCTCGTAATGACATGTGGGATGTGATACTTGGGATGTGGGATACTATGGGTGAGTTATTATATCTCGGCTTGTTGTTGTTGTTGTTGTTGGGGCTTTGGGTTTGTTATTGGTTCCGTGGGCTGTTGAGATTGTCGTGTCGAAAAAACTCCTCGCAATGACATGTGGGACGTGATACTTGGGATGTGGGATGCTTTGGGTGAGATGCTACATCTAAGCTTGTTGTTGAGGCTTTGGGTTTATTGTTGGTTCCGTGGGTTGTTGAGATTGCCACGTCGTAAAAACTCCTCGCAATGACATGTGGGATGTGATACTTGGGATGTGGGATACTTTAGGATTGTTGCTATATCTCGGCTTATTGTTGGGCTTTGGGTTTATTGTTGATTAGGTGGTTTGTTAAGATTGCTACGTCGAAAAACATAAGAAAACATTAATAAAACTAAATTAAATTGATAAAATACTTAACATTGTTTAATCTTTTATTGTTTTTGTTAAAAAAACAATTACCTTTATTAAAAATTAAACAACAGCAAATGAATAAATTACCTATACAATGTCCTAGTTGTGAATCACCTTTAGTGGTTAGTAAATTGTCATGTAATCAGTGTGATACTGAGATTGCTGGAAATTTCACGCTACCGGTGTTATTGCAGCTTCCTGTGGAAGATCAATCTTTTATATTCGAGTTTATCTTATCTAGCGGCTCTTTAAAGAAAATGGCCCTCAAAATGAAAAAAAGCTACCCAACGGTTCGGAATAAACTCGATGACATTATTGAACACATCAATTCATTAAAAATAACATAAACCCATGAAAACATTACTATTTAAGCCCTTCGAAAAATACCAAGAAAAACAACTTCTAATCGTTGGTATTGCAGCMACTATTATGGGAGTTAGCCTTGCTCATATACTCGGAGGAAGGTTTGACGGAGCATTGGACTTTCATTTAGGAARCCCTGTATCYWTACAGCAGTCTCTATTGGACAGCAGCATAAACATCTTTTGTTTAATCAGTTTATTATTCCTAGCAGCGAAGTACMTCAATAAAAAAACAMGAATAATAGATTTGRTCACTACGGTGTTGATTGCAAGAATTCCTTTGTRTTTTTTRCCGCTRCTAACTATYGGAGGAGCCGTMGAAAAGGCTACAAATAATTTACTARAAGGRATCGGTCCTGAAAACATAGGGAATATTCAAGGGAACATCCCTACGGAAAGTCTTATGATCATAATGGTTTTCGYCATCGCATCCTTACTGTTGTTAGTTTGGAGTATTGCATTAATGTACAATGGTTATAAAAYAGCCACCAATGCAAAGGGAAACAAACCAATTTTAATATTTGTATTGGCTTTATTRTTAGCAGAAATYATGTCAAAAACCTTACTTTTTTTATAAAAACAATGAATTATGAAAACGCATATCACAKTACTACTTACCCTACTGATTAGTATAAGTACCCTAGGTCAAGAAATTACAGGGKCTTGGAATGGMCTTTTGAATATCCAAGGACAAYCAYTACGGTTGGTTTTTAAAATCAGCCATGTAAACGGAGAATATRYAGCCACYATGGATAGTCCAGAYCAAGGAGCGTTCGACCTTCCTGTTAGYTCCRTYGACTACACAAATAACACCTTAGTMYTGAAAATTCCACGAATGTCCTTAATGTATWCCGGGAGCTATAATGGAAAAACCATTGTAGGTGTATTTACACAGGGAGGACATAGTTTTGAYATGGTACTTTCGCGAAAAGAAGAAATCACCCCTAAATTAAAACGTCCACAAACTCCTAAAAAGCCCTATTCTTACCACGAAGAAAATATTCAATTCCAAAATCAGGAGGATCATATTACCCTTGCTGGAACATTAACACTTCCGAAGTCCAAGGGGCCGCATCCAGCGGTTATTTTAATTAGCGGAAGTGGACCTCAAAACAGAAACGAAGAAATTTTAGGCCATAAGCCATTCTTAATAATTGCCGATTACTTAACGACAAGAGGTATTGCAGTATTAAGGTATGACGATAGAGGAACGGCTGCATCTACTGGTGATTTCAGTGCTTCTACCAGCAACGATTTTGCCCGTGATGTTGAATGGGCTTTTAAATATTTAAGAACAAGACCTGAGATAATCCCAACAGAAATAGGATTAATTGGCCATAGTGAAGGTGGAATTATTGCGCCCATGGTAAGTATTCATCAGCCTGAAGTTGCATTTATCATATTAATGGCCGGACCAGGTGTTGTGGGTCATGAAATATTATTAAAACAGCAACAGGACATTGCCACGGATAACGGACTAACAAAAGAGGCCTTGGAAAAAAGCATACAAATTAATAAAACGATATTTGAATATATTTCAACCCATAAAAAGGATTTAAAATTTAAGAAGAATTTAAGAGGATTACTCTCCGATGTTTTAGCTGAATCTCCCCTACCTAAAGAACTAACAAAATCCGCGTTTATAGACCAGCAGATGGCGGCCATCACTACGCCATGGTTTCTGAATTTTTTAAGCTATGATCCAGAGCCAACACTCGCAAAAGTCACCTGTCCCGTATTAGCCATTAATGGCGCTAAAGATTTACAAGTGAATGCTACAGTGAATCTATCCGCAATTAAAAACACCTTAAGAAAATCTGGAAACAAGAACGTAACTATCAAAGAATACAAAGATTTAAATCATCTATTTCAGACCTGTA
>NVRM01000057.1 GCA_002400885.1 Flavobacteriaceae bacterium | reverse complement strand
TTTCTCTCGACTTCTTAACTTTTACTGTGATTGGAGCTCATTGACGATGAGCTTCTTGGCCAGGCTGATGGGAATACGGCACGAATCGCCCTCAGCAATCGGCTTGCTATTTAAAAAGTCTTGCTGAAGTGCAATCGCATTTCGGGCGGCCGCGTTGGTTACATTGATAATCCCGGTAACTGCCATATTGCTGGGCAGCGGTTTTCTTGGTGAAGTGCTGGAAACACGTCACATCGCCGGCATGGCCCTGATCATGTCAGGATTGCTGGCCGTTGACGGGCGCCTTTGGCAGAGACTGAAACCAAAGGTCGCCTGAACCAACCCGGATACCCTTTTGTATTTATTAGTCCTGGGTAAATTCTCTGGCATGTTTAAGCGCGGGAATATTCGCCCTTGTTTTAGCGGACTTTGACAAATCCAGGTCAATGATGATGTTTTCCGGACCACTGGAACCTTGCGCCAATATCTTTCCCCACGGGTCAATTGCCATCGAGTGACCCCAGGTTCTACGACCATCTTCGTGCAACCCGCATTGCGCTGCCGCGATCACAAAACTACCGGTCTCGATCGCACGTGCCCGAAGTAATATTTCCCAATGCGCCTTGCCGGTTGGCACAGTAAAGGCAGCGGGAATAAACAATACCCGCGCACCCGCATTGGCGAGGGCATTGAACAAATGCGGAAACCGCAAATCATAACATATCGCATGCCCCATACGTCCCCACGGCGTATCAACACTAACCGCTTTTGTACCGGCATCAAACTTGTCGGATTCCCGTACCCGGGTGCCATTTGGCAGATCAATATCGAACAAATGAATTTTATCATATGCCGATACGATCTCGCCTGATCCATTGATCATCAGGGATCGATTGACAAATCTATTACTGTTTTCCGCYTTGATAACCTGTGAACCGCTCTGCACCCAAATGCCGCTTTGAAGGGCAAATACTTTGCAGGCCCGAACAAACCGATCCTCTTCCACGCTCACAACCTGTGGAAGAGCAAGAACAAGATCATCCTGCATAAGATTACTGACTTCGGGGAAACACAACATATCAACATTGGCACTCAATGCCGCATCAAAGGCCTTATGCGCCAGCTCAACATTGCCGGTTATGGTTCCGCGCGAGCACATTTGTGCCATGCAGATACGCAGGCTGCTACCGGTATTGTCGTTGACTGCCTTGTTTCCTGTACCTACAACCCCATTACCTGACCAAGAACTTATGGTAGTTCCTTCAGGTGCGACATCCTTAACACTGACATTATCAGAAGCTACAGGTCCACTATTGGAAACTGTAATAGTGTACGTTATAGACTCACCTAAAGTGAATGTATCACTACTATCTGTTTTTAACGTTGTAATGTCAGCAACACCCCCTATTTCCAATACCTCATCACAGTCTGTACATGGTACTGGATCTGGTTTATCTGGATCCGTAGCAGCTGCAACATTTTTCAAATCTCCTCTAAACTCCTCAGGTATTGTCAATACCACCGTATACGTTTCAGACGTACCTGCAGTCAATGATAAACTTTCGTTTAAAGCACCTGTTCCAGTAGTTACTGAACTCGTCCATGACATCTCTGTGATTCCCTCTGGTAAAGGATCTGTTACTTGTATATTTGTCGCATCTAAGGGACCATTATTTGTGACAACAATAGTATAGGTTACTTTTTGCCCAGGTGTATATATGGTTTGAGTAGTTGTCTTTTGAATATCTAAATCTGCAACACAGTCTGGTGCAGAAATTGTTAAAGTATGTGGTTCACAAGAATCCGAGGATTTTGCTGTTATTTTAACAGCACCTTCCAAACTTGGAACAGTAATCGTTCCAGCAGCAAGATCCACTATTCCTTTATCTGTAGTTACAGAAGCACCTTCTATTAGAATGAAATTAATTACATAATCTCCACTCATATCTGTGGCACAATCGATACCTGCAAATGAAAACCCAGGTTCTGCACAGTTCGTCTCACAATCTACTGGCGCAAATAATGTCAGCTTTTGTACACAATCGCCATTTACAGCTGTAATCGTTACCTGAGTACTCGATAGCGGGACAATCAATACATTGTCTACGATAGAACCATCACTAGCACTTATCGTAGCTCCCGTTGTTTCATTCAATATTATTTTATAACTATCTGAAGGAGCACATAAGGGTTGTCCAACAATTAAATTTGGTTGTTCACATGAATCCGGGCATGTTAAAGGACCTGTCACTTCTATCAAAGTAGCACATCCCCCTGCATTGATCGCTTGGATTGTAATATCGGCATCTAAAGGAATCCCTGTAATTGTTTTAGCCTCCATATCTACCGTTCCTACTTCCTCTACAACAGTAACACTCACAGCGTCTGTTATAAAGTCAATACTGTATCCACTCGCATCACAAGCAATGTCTCCAACAGATAACAATACAGGTTTACACAATGTATAATCCCAAGCTTCCACATAATCTCCTAGTATAAGAACATCACCTCTGGCTTGAATATTTCCAATAAACCCGTTTAAAGGCTTATCTCTTGTCGAATTTTTTATAACTTTAAAAGGGATGTAAAAATCTCCCCCTGCATCGGCAGGAATTTCTTTGTTTTGATAAAACACCACTTTCACATAATCCGTTCCTACTTCATATACAGGTGTAAAATACTTTAAACCAAGCCCCGTTATCAAATTCACGTCTTTATCTATTAAATCGATATAGCTCAATTGGATTGAAAATGTCACATTTGGTTTTCCAAAAACCACTGGTTTTGTCGGGTTTGCTCCTCCTACTTCTGCCCACTCAAAACTGATAACACCTGTACCACCTTCCTCAACGGTAGATAAAGGACTAGGCACTAACCTACCACCTCCAAAGGAAATGCTAGACTGAGCATATACACTACTAACAACGAGTGCAAAAAATAAAACTGTAAATAATATACTCTTTTTCATAATTCTGTTATTTAGTGTATTTAATTAACTCCTTGTCCCCATTATTATCTGTCCTTATTTCACCACCTGAACCGAACTTAACAGTTACAGATACAGGAAAGACTCCTACTACATTTGGTGAAACTAAATTAGCAGTCACACCAACATAGCTAGCGGTGTCTCCCTTAAATATGCCTCCATTACCAGTATAAGTAAACGACATAAAGAATGAATGACTGTTATCTAATATCCAATCCGCATTATTAACATCCCTTCCGTCTAACGTTATTAAGGTAGGATCAAACAAATACGTCACATTTGGATTCTTAATTATTCTGAAACTCACAGAAACTGTCCCGTTGGAATCATTTCCAAGTAATTCACCTATCAACACCACGAAATCAACATTTCCATCTTTATCTATTTGAGAGTTCCCCGAATAAATAACAGGCTTATAATCTGGTGGATTATCACCAATTATTTCAACACTTAATTTCTTTTGAAAACATCCATTTTCATCAAAGACAGTTACGATATATGTTCCTACTGCTAAATCCATAAATGTATTAGAAGTCTGTTTAGAAGCTCCTTCATCAATACTATATTCTAATGTTCCAGTACCTCCTGAAGCGATTACCTCTATTTTTCCATCTACACAACCTGTACATGTTATTCCTGTAGTTAGTACATTTGTAATGGATACGATTGTTAAAGGTTCGGATATCGTTCCTTCTATATTTGCTTCACATCCTTCCCCATCTATTACTAATAAATTATATTCTCCAACAGGAAGTCCTCCCAAATCTTGAACTGTTAAGTCTGAGTACTGAGACATATCTGTAGTCGTTGAAGACCATAGGTAGGTATAACTACCATCACCTCCTGCAATTTTTAAATCTAAGGTTCCTGTACTTTCTCCTTTACAAAAGACATGTGTCGTTACAAAGGTTCCTGATAGTTCTTCGTTAGAAGTGACATTAATGGTCTCATCTAAAGAACAACCTAATCCATTGTCTGTAATATCCACCTTATAAGTTCCTGCTGGAACCGCAATTAATTCTAAATTACTTGTCACAAAACCAGCAAGGTCTGTTGTGGTAGAAGTCCAATTGATTGTGTAATTACCCGATCCATTTGAAATGGCTACAGCTACATTCGTAGTATCTCCAAAACAAGCAACCTTGATATCTCCTACCGTATTATTAATAGTAAAACATCCTGGTGCTGCTACTGTTTTAAATAAGGCTGGTGTAGTACATCCATTTTTATCTGTAATAATAACAGCATACACATCGGCGACTAAGTTTTCTATCCTTGCGACATCTCCTCCAACTGAATCTCCAGCAGAGTTTTTCCAAGCATAGCTATATGGAGCAGTTCCTCCTGTAGCAGTTACCTCAACGAAACCTTCATTACCAGGACTTACCGAAGTAACATCTCCCGATTTTAATGTTCCATTTAATACTGCTTTAGGTCCGTTAATGATATAGGCTTCTTGAGCACCCTCACATAATGTATCTCCAGATCCAGAAGACACCACTACTTTATAAGCTCCAACACCTAAATTTGATATTGAAATACCAGTTCCTATTGCTGTCTCTCCTCTATACCATGTATAGCTCAAAGGATGTGTAGCGGAAGAATTAGTCGGAATAGTTGCAACTGCAGTCAAGGTAATATCCTCATCACCAAAACAGTCAATACTATCTTTATTTCTTTGGATTACTACATCCACAGAACATGCTGGCACCGGAACAACAATCAATGAATCATTAAATTCACATTTATTGGCGTCTATTACTTTGATAGTATATACACCAGGTGACAACCCTGAAGTTGTTTCGCCTGTCCAAACATTTACAGTCGTTCCATTTAGAATTATTGAACTCTCATAAGGAGCCAATCCTCCTGATGGCACTAATGTGATTTTCCCATCATTAGCATTAAAGAATGTTTCATCTTTTTTATCAACCGACACTGTAAAGTCTGTTTGGAATGCATCAATAGTTACAGTACCTGTATGTATTTTAGTACAATCCTCAAATTCCAAACTTTCGATCGTGATCGCTGAATATTCTCCTAAACCAAGCCCTATAACACTCAGGACTCCGTCGGTATCAACTGTTGGATTAGGACTTGCAATTACCGTAGTAGTCCCATCAGAATAACTCACTTTATAAGAAGTTCCAATAGTTAATCCTGCCGTTGTAATTTGTATCATCCCATCCGTTGCTGGGGCACAATTTGTAGGTGCTACTCCTGTAAAAACAGCATTTGAAAGATCAATTTCACAACCTCTCACCTTCAAAACACTAGTATCGCTAGATAGAATATTACTACACACATTATTATTTGCATACAAGGCTAACTTGTATTGTGTGTTATTCATTTCTTTGGTTATTCCTTTTATTGCTAATACCTTTTCATGTACTCCTGAGTACACATCGTTATTTTCTAAAGCCTTCCATGTATCACCTTCATCTGTACTATGTATCCAACTAAGGACAACATTATATAAGTTCACACTGGTTAAACTTGCCGTAATCACATGTCTATCTCCAACGGACTTCTCTATGGTCAGTGGCGTTAAAGAATTAATTTTAGCAAAATCTGATAGCGGAAGTCCCTTTTGTGTATAGTCAGCTCCTCCATCATTATTACGATCCACTGGTGTGGTGTATGGAGCTTCGGTAACAATACCATTTTCATCAATATAATTATTGGCTACTGTCCCTGTTCCTCCATAGGTGCCATCGGCATTTGTATCTAACGAGTTTGGCAAGAAATTACCATAAGCTTCGTCAACATCTGAACATCCATCGTTATCACTGTCGCTATCCGTTACATCTATTGTTTCCGAATTGTCTGAATTTACAGGTCCATTTCCTCCATTATAAGTTCCTACATATGTTCCTGTTTCAGTTCCTTTTTCCAGTTCATTAACAAAACCATTAGCTCCCACGTTTCCGTCAATAATTCGACCCGCTTTCGCATGTCCTTTTGGATGCACAGCCATTTTATGTCCAGCTTCCACTGCATCAAAAATACCATCATTGTCAGAATCTAAATCCAACCTGTCTGGAATTCCATCTCCATCTGTGTCTATTCCAGAACATTCACCAACTCCAGTACTAGCATCTTCATTTTCAAATCCACCTGTAGATATTTGCACAGCCCACCAATGCTCTGCACCAGAAACTGACCATAAAATCTCACTTACAAAACCATCTGTAATTTGAATCGTTCCATTTCCTCCAGCTCCATTTCCGTCTGACTGGACAGTTTTTGCGGTTTCATTAATATTAATTGAATAATCCTTTATTAACTTAATATTATTAGTGAAAGTTAATAATGGTCTATTACTTCCAGCTCCCAAAGACCAAAAATGCATTCTTGGTAAGAAAATCGGTTTTGAAAAGGTAAGTTTAAAATTACCTGAATTACTAATCACCGGTGTAGACGAATCTACATTTGAAGGAGAAGGGCAGTACGCCGTACTGTCAGACCACCTTAAAGGAGCATGTCCTCCTGCGACCAAACCATTATGCGTATGTCCTGTCATCGTTACAGCTATAACTTCATCCTCAATCGTAATTGTACCTATGGCAGTACCTCCAGTTGAGCTTGACCAAACAATCCAACTGTCATTATCTCTAGTACTGTCACAAACCTCTGATTCAGATAAAGAATTCAAAGGAGTACATCCTTCATCAACATCCAATATTCCATCATTATCATCATCCAAATCAATTAAATCTCCAATTCCGTCTCCATCAGTATCCGCACAGGCATCACGTTGATTGTCCAATGCATTCTCCGTATAAGTAGAGGTGTAATTTATTTCTCCAGACGTTCCATCTTCGTATGTATCTAATAATCCATTGTTATTAGCATCTACACCTGTTGGATAGGCTGTAATATTATTATCACCCACTAAAGTGTTCGAAGCTTCTACTGCATCCGAACATCCATCCCCATCAGAATCTAAGTCTAAACTATTTAGAATACCATCCTGATCTGTATCGTTTAACGAATCTAAATCACATGATTGACATGTTTCGAAATACACTTCTATTGACCCAGACATGTCTGACGATGTTGATCCTGAAATCCCTTGAATTCTATAACTACTAAATGAAGCACTATTTAAGCTTACTGAATACGTTTCTAAATACGCATCTGTAATTCCCAAACTTGGAATATCATTTAATGTAGGATCCGTACCATAAGTACTTCCACTATTTAAGTTTGTCCAAGTCGCCCCATCATTACTTCCTTGTAACTGAAGTACACTCCCTGGAGAAAAATGACTAAATGCACCATCTACAAGACGTGGAGGAAGATCTTTTACAGGCACCAATTTTTGAGTATATGGATACTGTAAATAGATTTTCTTTAAACAAACAGGTCGCTTAAATCCAAATTTTAAAAACGTTTTATTTTTAACTGTCTGGTTTGCTAAGGTTCCAAATCTAACGATTGTGTCACTTACAACACCATCCACTAATGAATTTGGAAATATACAACTCGTTCCTAGTGCTATACCAGTACTTACATCAACTACTTCTCTTCTATCTCCAATAGATGAAATAAAACAAGAATACATTTCCGTAATATCCAATACTCCATCATTATCATCATCTATATCAATCAAATCTCCAATACCATCTCCATCAGTATCAGAACAAGCATTTCTGGCTGCTGATAATGCATTTAAGGTATAACTTGAATCATAATTAATTTCGCCTGAAGTTCCATCTTCATATTTATCTAACAAGCCATTATTATTCGCATCCACTCCTGTCGGATAGTCTGTGATATTATTATTTGTTGTTAAGGTATTCCCCGCTTCTACAGCATCGGAACATTCATCTCCATCTGAATCTAAATCCAATCTGTTGATTACCCCATCATTATCAGTGTCTAAAACCTCAGTATTTCCCGAGCCTTCTTGTTTAATTTTAACACCATCAATAGAAACTCCTGTTCTCCCTGCACTTAAACCAAAAGCAATATTACCGCTTGTTTGTGTTGCTGTAAAAACAATAATTTCTTGCACCCAAGGTGATGTTCCATTTTCATGTACACTAGTTCTAAAAGTAGTCCCATCTGGTAAAAACACGTCCAATGCTGTTGATGCTGTTTCGCTTATAGTTCTTCCTGAATTAATCCAGTAAAAAGAAACCTCATACTTTTCACCGACAACAAGATTATCAACTTGAGTTCCTATTCTTTCTGTAGACCCAATACCTAGCCTATTACCCCCTTGCGGACTTAATTCAGATACTAAGTACTTGTAAGAATGAGACTCTAGCGTTAGACCTTCAATAATTTCAAATGTCTGAGTAGAAGAGCCTGGATATCTTACCCATGCATTTGAACCATCAGACGGTGTAAATGATGCCCCATTAAATTGTTCAGGAAATTCATCAAACAAACCGTATAAATTAAAATCCCTAGAACTACTAACTCGATTGGTTTCCGCAATATCTAAGACTCCATCATTATCATCATCTATATCAATCAAATCTCCAATACCATCTCCATCTGTATCAGCACAGGCATTTCGGTCTGCTGATAGTGCATTTAAGGTATAACTTGAATCATAATTAATTTCACCTGAAGTTCCATCTTCATATTTATCTAACAAGCCATTATTATTCGCATCTACTCCTGTCGGATAGTCTGTGATATTATTATTTGTTGTTAAGGTATTCCCCGCTTCTACAGCATCGGAACATTCATCCCCATCTGAATCTAAATCCAATCTGTTGATTACTCCATCACCGTCAGTATCAAAATCTACACAATCTTTTAAAGCATTGTCAAAATAAATTTCAGTTACAGAAGCCAATCCGGATACTGACCCTTTTGCTCTAAATATATATTTAGACATTTTTTCAAGAGGATCGGTTACATTTAATTTAATCACATTTGGATGATTAATAATTGTACCTGCTCTTATCACACCATCTTCGGTATATCTAGCTAATTGAACTTCCTCGTTACTCGCATTCACTCCATACATGGTTACTACAGTACCATTGGAAAAGAACCTTAAGTTGGTAACATTCCCAGGACTTGTAATTGCAAATTCCGTTGAATTCATACTAATTGGTTCTGGAAAAGTAATTTCGAACCAAATATTATTTGATAATGTTTGCGCTGGAAAACAGGTTGGAAAATCATCAAACTCTGTTAAGGTATTAAATACTCTCCTAATTTGTACTGGAGGTGCATCATTTCTATCGACAGTAGTAATGGTAATTCTTTGCCTCAACCATCTTCTATACGATTCTGAATTTAAATCAATTGGACAAAAATCTGATTCTTCCGTGTCTAAAACACCATCATTATCATCATCTATATCTATTAAATCTCCAATTCCATCACCATCTGTATCTAAACATGAGTTTAGATTAGCAGCCATGTAAAATCGCTGTAATTCGTAATTTATAACCCCACTATCAGGAGTAGTTTCAAGGTTATCTGCCCATCCATTTTGACCGACATTTCCCGAAACAGTAGTATCTCCAATAGTTCCTGCACCGGATTCTACGATATCTAAACAACCATCGCCATCCATATCTGTATCCAAGTGATTTGCTACACCGTCTCCATCTAAATCTTCATTCTCTTCACAAGTAGCCAAAGGATACCATTCTCTGATAAAATTAGTTATTTCAAATATTGTTTCCAAAGTAATCCCATGTACATAAGAATTTCCTGAAACCCCCATTAATCGGTAGCTTGAATAACTTGCTTGGTTTTTAGTAATATTAAAGGTATTATTATATACCAGTCCTCTGTTTTTTATTCCTGTTTTTGTACTGGTAGACTTATAATTAACATCTTCACTTAAGGTTGTCCAATTAGTTCCATTATTTGAACCTTGGATTCTAACCACTCCATTGTTAAAATGTGTGTATTGATTTTTATACAATAAGTAGATTCTACTTAACTCTATAGGAGCATCAAAATCAAATCTAAAAACCTCTAAATTTGAAATATTCTCAGCAATTAATTTCACAGCATAATTAGCGGTAGTTGTACCTTCGTCTCCATCTACTAATTCTCCAGGTTGATTATAGGTTGCGTTCATATTTAAATCTGAACTCACTGTAATTCTTTCTGATCTATTTCCTACTTCGTAAATGTCTTTTGTTCCATAACAACTAGGTGATTCATCACTATCTCTTATACCATCATTATCATCATCTAAATCTATTAAATCACCAACGCCATCATTATCTGAATCTAAACAGGCATTTAATAAATTGCTCAATGCATTCGTTGAATACCTAGAGATGTAATTTATATTCCCAGAAGTTCCGTCTTCAAACTTATCTAGTAAGCCATTGTTATTCACATCTATTCCTGTTGGGTAGTCGGTAATATTATTATCTGACGCTAAGGTATTCCCTGCTTCTACAGCATCAGAACATCCATCGTTGTCTGAGTCTAAATCTAAACGATTGGGAATTCCATCGCTATCGGTATCTATATCTAGAGATTGATTTTTACATAAAAAACCAACATTAAATGAGGTTCTAAATTCTGAAGATAATATCGTTATCGTAAAAACAGATTTTGTTTCCTTAATGATTCCAATCATCGCAGCATTTCCTGAGCTCCCACTACTTACATAAGTAGAAGTATTCAGATTATACTCTTTTAAGGCTATAACTTCCGTAGTACTTGGCCACTGAATATTCCTCCCATTCGCAGATGCGAATAAAAAGACAGGATTTGAAACCGCTCTATCAAAGGTTACTGTAATTGTATTTGTATTCCTAAAATGTAACGATTTAGGAGTTGCCTCTGAAATATCATAATCAACAAACTTTGAGTTAGCACCTCCATGAGTTCCATTTTCTAACCACATAGTATCTGCGCCATAATCAACTGTAACATTGAAACTTTCCCCTTCATACTCTAATTTCCCTTCGGCTAAGTTTGAAGTCCCAGGATAAGCACCAAGACCACTCGCAGAAAAATTTGTCCAATTCACTTTTGAATCACAAACTATAATTTTCTTTTCATCTATATCCAATACTCCATCATTGTCATCATCCAAGTCAATTAAATCACCGACTCCATCACCATCTGTATCTGCACAGGCGTTTCGGCCCACTGAAATTGCATTTAACGCATAACTTGATGTATAATTTATAGTTCCAGAAGTTCCATCTTCAAAAGCATCAATTAAACCATTTCTATTGTTATCAGCACCTGTTTTAAAAACAGTGGTAGAATTATCATTAACAGAGGTATTTCCTGCCTCCACTGAATCAGAACATGTATCATTGTCTGAATCTAAATCTAAATGATTAGGAACACCGTCATTGTCCGTGTCTATATAACAATTCGTATAAATTTTATGTCTTGTAGCATTTGTATTAGTAACAGTCGCGCCTAGATCTACATTATAAAGATGGTATCTTACAATATAAGTCTGATTTGCTTCAATTTCAATCGCTGTGAAATCTGCAATTTGAACTTGATCTCCTTCCTCATTAGAAAAGTATTGTGTTGAAGTAACTAAGGGAGTACTTGTAGTGGTCCCTTTATATAAATAAGTTGTAATGGTAAATCCATTCGTTTGATTATCTGCGGCTGGGTTAATTAAGATTTCTCCTAAATTACCACTTGCATATTGATTCATTACAATATTATACTCTATGTAATCATTTCCTGAAGTAGCACCCAATAAATCTTGCTGATTTACTCTTGAAAAATTTCGTTGCCCTCCTGAATAAGATAAACGCATTCCTGCTCCAACTCTTTCTTCACTAAACTGAAAAACAGAAGAAGCAACATCCGAGTCGCTAGAAGTAATTGCTGATGCACTTGAAGAAGTATTGTATTTTATAATGGTTTCCTGTAACGCACAGAACCCTTCATCTGTATCTAAGACACCATCATTATCATCATCTATATCCGTAGTGTCTGGCTCACCATCATCATCGGTATCCACCGCAACGGCAAAAATAGAATTCTGCAATACAACAGAATGATTTTCATCCACTTCTTTTTGTATAAAAGGAGGAACAATGATTAACATACTTACCGGATCCCGGTAGGCTTCCTTAAAACTTTCTGTAATGTACTTTGGTAAAAAACCAACATCAATAGGATTTGCTCCTAGACTTTTTATTGGTAAAAACAATACAATTAACAGCACTAAAAGTGACTGCATTAAAAAAAGTTCAATCTTTTTTTCGGAAGTGATTGTAGCACTTCTTTTCACTCCACTGAATAAATTCAAAAAATAATTCTTTTCCATACTTTTCATTTATATATGATACAAATACCATACTTATTAAATGAAATTTATCAAGTCAATGACTAGAAAAAGTTTTGGAGGAAAATATAATTATAATTTATGAACATAAAAAAACTAGCTCATAATATTTTATTTGTTAAAATTACTGAATTTTATCATATAACTGTCAGAAACATGCTTAAAATCAGTAAATAACTCGTTTTAAGCATCAAACAACATGTCAACAACAACAATAAGATAATTAAAACAAACATATGTTAATTATAAAACCTTAAATTACTTCCTGAATTTAACAAATAAAACGAATTAAATCAGACCGCGAAAGAAACAAGCGACACATTTAAAAAAATCGCTAAAATAGTATCAATAATAAAACTGCCATCTAGACGACCTCTTTACAAAATTTGCAAGATAAAAGTTTATCATTAGTAGAACACAACTCCTGTAACTTTTCTATTATTTAGTGAATTTAATCAATTCTCTAGCTACATTATTGTCAGTCCTCACTTCTTCACCTGCACCAAACTTGACGGCAACAATTAAAGAGAATAGAACTAGCCGTATCACCAACAAACATCCCTCCATTACCTATTTATACAAATTTAATAAAAAAAACAACTCGTTTAAATAATCCAATCTTTGTCGACAACAACTATACCTTCCTGATAAACAATAGCATTACCCATATTGTATACGACATTTTTATTTTTTACAATTCTAAATTCTACAGAACTGCTTCCGTCAGAATTATCACTTAACAACTCTCCTATCAACAGCATAAAATTCACATTTCCATTTTTATTAATCTGGAGCTACATCTTCTACAATATCAATATCTGCTACACTTACAAAACATCCACTTGCATCATACGGCTTACTATATATACAGCAGGTAATAAGTTTAAAAAAGTATTAGATACCTATCTGCACACGTCTTCATCTATACTGCAACTATACCTCCTTCTGCAGTGATGATGACTTATCCATCATTACAATTAGGACAAGACTCCTTAACAGCTTTCATATTGGTCATAAGCACATTGACCTCCGGTTCAGAAACACTTATAGTAAACTCTTTTGAACATAAATCACCATCAGAAACCACTACTTTACAGGTACCTAATGGCACTCCAATCAAATCTTGATTGGTACTCGTAAAACTACTTAAAATCAACATTTGTAGAACTCCATAGAGTAGGTATAAGTTTCAGTTCCTCCTGAAATACTTAAATCTAAGCCCCCTGTACTCGTTCCTTTACACCCTACTCGCCCTACTTCAATAGATCCTAACAAGACTACATTTTCTGTAATATTTAAAATCGTTGTTTTGGTACAAGCTAATATATTATAAACTAACGTCGTCTTATGGGTCCCTGCGCCGACGCCTGATAATGTCAATACATCTGTAGTAATTCCTGTTAGGATTAGTATTAAAAACCACCGAACACGTGACAAGGGTACTATTGGTTTTATCAAGTAATACTAGCTCCAGAATCAATGACAGCACCATCTGCAAGGTCTAATTATCCGTCTGAATCGTATACCGTAGCGGTTACCGAAGAGATCCATGTTAATTGAATACACTCGCTTCTGTATCATTTTCTGTAACTGTGAGGCCGTAAATAACAGTTTTCACTTGAGGGATGAGGGTCTGTGTTATTGAAATCGAGGTTAAAGCAGCACTAAAATCATAATGCCCCCCTCCTGAACCTACATCTTTATTTGCTGTAATCAAAGCAACACTTACATCTGATAAGTCTATAGAATAGTTAGCAACTGCGTCCCCGTTGGTATACCTCCCTTCGATGAATTGACTCCCTGCTGTGGTCGTAGCGGTAGTTGTTACTGCTGTTCCATTTCCACAAGATAATTCTGTCGTATCTAAGACCTCATCATTGTCATCATCTAAATCTACTAAATCGCCATCGGCATCAGGACAATCGTACGTATCAACTATTGATCCTACAAGGTATCTAGACAAAGGTCATCGATATACTGAACCCCATCATCATCATCATCATCATCATCATCATCATCATCATCATCATCATCATCATCATCATCATCATCATCATCATCATCAATGAGCATAAAGCCTTCATCAACTAACAATCTATAAATCTTAACAGTAACAAAAGAGCTTAAAAACCGAAAGTCAATAGGATTTGTCCTTAGAGAAAGACTTGGACAAGATAACACTATGAGTAATACTAGTGTCAAAGTCTTTTTAAAACCAAATTTCATTCTTAGTTTTAAAATATTCTCTTCTTCTTTTAACTTAATTATACTCATAACTAGAGCTTTTGAAACTGTTTAATTTACCACACGATTATTTATCTATCCTTTGAATAAAACCACAACATATTGAGGGAAGATCTTATAACAAATGCAACACAATATTCGGATATTCAACATTTCACGCTACAACTAACTTTAGTTTAACAATCTATTTATTAAGGTTTGATAAAAGCACACGAACACACTCAACTTAATTCCCCCCTAAAACTATGACTTGCGTTTATTTTATAAATAGATAAAGGCGATGAATAGTATTCATCGCCTTTATTCCCTTTAACTAAATACACTTACTCTTAATAATCCACCGGTTAAAGGAAGATTGTTGTCTTTATTTTATTTCGTAAATTTCATCAACTCTCTATCTACATTGTTATCCACTCTCACTTCTCCTCCACAACCAAACTTAATAGTGGTCGTTATTGGAAATAATCCTTCCGTATTAGGAGATGACAACTGAGCAGCCAATCCAATAGAACTAGCTGTATCACCCATAAATATCCCGCCATTTCCGATATAAGTAAACTTTAAGTAAAATGAATGACTCGCATCTACTTCCCAATCATTATTATTAACTGCTATTCCTCCCTGAGAAGTCACTGAAGTATCGAAAGAGTAAACGACATTAGGGTTCTTTACTATTCTAAATTCTACAGGCGTTATACCATCTGAATTATTTCCTAGTAATTCCCCTATCAACACCACAAAATCTACATTTCCATTTTTATCAATCTGCGTATTTCCAGAATAAATAACAGGTTTGTAATCTGGTGCTACATCCCCAGGAACTATCACATCTACTTCTTCTAATGAACAACCATTAGCGTCATAAACAGTCACAGTATAAGTTCCTGGAGCTACCTCTGTGAATGTGTTTTCTGTTTGTATGGTGGCTCCATTATCAATACTGTATTTATGAGCTCCTGTACCTCCTGTAGAAGTCACTATTATTTGACCATCTTCACAAACAGAACAGGTTTCTACTACCGTTTCTATTTTGCTGATTTCGATATTTGTTTGTGGTTCGTTAATTGTAATTCGTATTTTAATAGAACAATTATTACTATCCTTTACCGTAACCTCATAGCCTCCTGCAGGCAATCCAATTAAATCTTGATCTGTGACAGGGTAGCTAGCTAAATCCACATTAATAGAAGTCCATGAATAAGTATAAGTTCCCGTTCCTCCAGAAATAATTAAATCCAAGGATCCCGAACTGTCTCCTTTACATTGCACTTGAACAACATCTACAGATCCAGATAAAGGAGCATTTTCAGTTACATTTACCGTCGCTGTTTTAGTACATCCTAATACATTATCTTTAATAGACACATTATAGGTTCCTACTCCTACACCGGTTAAACTTAAATTTGTCAATGTAATCCCTGTCAAATTAGCATCTGGTGAACTCCATGTGATGGTGGAATTTCCTGAACCATCTTGTAAAGCTACTGAAATATCAGTAGTATCTCCGTTACATGCCAAGGCAATATCACCAGAATCCCCAATAATACTAAAGCAACCAGGTGCAGCTACAGAGGCCGTCAATTCACTGGTTACACAACCATTGGCATCGGTTACGACTACCTTGTAGGTTCCGGCTGTTAATCCGGTTATTTTATCTGTGGTTCCGATGGAAGTTCCTGTACTATTTTTCCATTCATAACTATAATCTAACGTTCCTCCTGAAGCTGTTACCCAAACTTCTCCTTCGTCTCCTGGGTTTACTGAAGTAACATCTTTGGAGCCAGTGTTGGCAGTTAATGCCGCCGTAGGTTCTGTAATTTCAAATATTTGTTGGGCGCCTTCACAACTTTGACCTCCAACAGTAGAGCTTACTACTACTTTATAAGTCCCGACACCTACATTTGAAATACTATTAGCATTTCCTAAATCTGTCCCCAAACCATCAGTCCACGCATAAACTAAACTTCCTGTATCTGCAGATGAACCTGCTGGAACAGTAATATTCGCTGTTAAAGTAATGTCTTTTTCACCGAAACAATCAATTTTTAACTTGCTCGGAGTAATCGTTATATCCACCGTACAGGCTGGAACTTTTGCAATTACTGCAGAAGTCGGATAAGTACAGCCATTGGCATCTATTACAGAAATATGGTATTTCCCTGGCGCTAGATTACTCGTCGTTTCTCCTGTCCATAAATCTACCGTAGTTCCATCTAATTTAATAGTAATGGTGTAATTAGGTGTTCCTCCTGTTGGAATTACCGTGATACTTCCATCATTTCCTGCAACTGTTTTCTCATCAATAGGATTGACACTTGCAGATAAAATATCAGAAGGCTCAACTACTGTTTCAACAACAGTTAGTTTACAATTATTACTGTCTTTTACGAGTACCGAATATGATCCTGCAGGTACATTTATTAAATCCTGATTTGAGATCGTATAATTCGTTAAATCTACATTCGTTGAAGTCCATATATATGTATAAGATCCTGTTCCTCCTGTAATACTTAAATCTAAGGTTCCAGTGCTTAACCCTCTACAGCCTACTTGTCCAACATCAATAGCTCCAGATAACACTGCTTTTTCTGTGATATTTAAAGTGGCTGTTTTTGTACATCCCAATACATTATCTATAACCGTGGCTTTATACGTTCCTACTCCAACTCCTGACAAGGTCAATCCATTGGAAGTAATTCCTGTTAAGTCGCCATCTGTAGTTGTCCAATTAATGGACACATTCCCAGAAGTATCACTTAAGCTAATTTCTAAATCTGTAGTATCTCCATTACATTTCAGAGCAACATCTCCTGAAACAGTATTGATCGTAAAACAGCCTGGCGCTGCTATTTCAGTAGATAAGGAATCCGTTACACAGTTATTCTTATCTTTTACAATCACAGAATAGGTACCTTCTTCTAAACCTGTAACCTTAGCTGTTGTTCCTATTTCAGTCCCAGTACTATTTACCCAAGCATACGTATATGGCGCCGTTCCTCCGGACGCTACAACAGCTACTTCTCCTTCATTTCCAGGATTCACAGAAGTGACATCTTTAGATGAAATCGTTCCTGATAAAACACTGGTAGGTTGGGTAATCGTAAACGTTTTTTGTGATCCTTCACAAGAAACACCTCCTACAATAGAAGTTACCACTACTTTATATGTACCGGAACCTAATCCGCTTACACTTGCCGCTGTTCCG
>NVRM01000056.1 GCA_002400885.1 Flavobacteriaceae bacterium | reverse complement strand
TTTTTAAAAAGACTTCTTCAACATTTCAAACTCCTTCATAATTTCTTCCACAATTTCAGCGGCTGGCTTAATAGCATGAATCAATCCTGCAATTTGACCAATTTCTAATTCACCCTCCTCTAGGTCCCCTAAAAACATTCCTTTTTTGGCTCTGGCTCTTCCTAGTAATTCTTTCAATTGTTCTTTCGTCGGATTTTCTAAATACAAGGCTTGTAATTCTTGATAGAATTTGTTTTTTATCAATCTTACAGGTGCCAATTCTTTTAGAGTCAAATGCGTATCTCCATCTTCGGTAGCGAGTACTTTTTCTTTGAAATTCACATGTGCAGAGGATTCTTCACTGGCTACAAATCTACTTCCAATTTGTACGGCATCTGCTCCCAACACCATCGCTGCTAACATACCACGTCCTGTAGCAATTCCTCCCGCAGCAATCACAGGAATACTCAATTTTTCTTTAACCATCGGAATCAAGGTAAACGTAGTTGTTTCTTCCCTTCCATTATGTCCTCCAGCTTCAAATCCTTCGGCCACCACAGCATCTACACCTGCCAATTCTGACTTCATTGCAAATTTAACACTACTCACAACATGCACCACCACAATACCATGGCCTTGCAAATGTTTGGTCCATGTTTTAGGATTTCCAGCAGACGTAAAAACAATAGGCACTTTTTCTTCCACGATTATTTTCATCAAGTCCTCTATGTTTGGGTATAACATAGGAACATTTACGGCATAAGGCTTGTCGGTTGCTTCTTTACATTTCTGTATGTGTTCTAATAACACTTCTGGATACATAGATCCTGCACCAATAATTCCCAATCCTCCAGCGTTACTCACTGCTGAAGCCAATTTCCAACCACTATTCCATACCATCCCTGCTTGAATCAAGGGATATTTTATCTTAAACAACTCGGTAATTCTATTTTGCATTTTATTTTTTTATCAATTTATAGGTTCGTTTATCCATGGTAGATTGTACTTGAATAATATACAATCCATTTGCTAGGCTCCTAATATCAACCTTAGGAAGCGCTCTTGTAATCTCTGTTTGTAAAAGTTTTTTTCCTACAGTACTAACAATAGTGATCTGCAGGCTTTGCTCCTCTTTTTTAAAAGGAATCGTTATTACTGTATCCGAAGGATTTGGGTATACTTCCTCCATCGTGAGAGTCGGATTCTCAGAAAGCAATGCTTCCAAGACCCCCATGGCCTCCTCAAAATTGGGAATTCCATAGCCCTCTTGTGCCCTTGGGCCTTCAAATAAGTGTGCTGATTTTCTAATAACTTCTAGCAGTTGTTTATTGGTTGCAGCAGGATTCGCCTGCCATAAACAAGCCATCAAGCCTGCTGTAATAGGCCCCGAAAAAGAAGTCCCATTTACCGTAGATACGGTACCATTTGTATTGATGACATAAACTCCTGCTCCTTGCGCACAAACATCCGGTTTTATTCGCCCATCAGCGGTCGGGCCGTAGGAACTAAATCCTGCGATCTCACCTTCTGCATTTACCGCTCCAACAGACAAAACTTCTGCGGTATCTGCCGGCACACCAATATATTTCCAGGGAGAATTCCCACTATTTCCTGCCGAATTCACTAAAAAGATCCCTTTAGAAAAAGCAATCGTTGCCGCCTTTGACATAAAAGCAGTCTCTCCATCTAAGTCCTTATAGGTATAATTATACTTCGCATTATCAAAAGTGGTGTATCCTAAGGAAGTGCTAATAATATCCACTCCTAAGCTGTCCGCTTTTTCTGCGGCTTCGACCCATAAACTTTCTTCTAATGGCGATTCATTTTGAGTATCTTCCGTAATAAAGAGATAATACGATGCTTCTGGCGCGGTTCCTAAATACTCATTTTTAAGTTTTCCTGCCATGGTAGACAGGACCATTTGCCCATGAGCATTATTGGAGTAAATATTGGTATTCCTATCTACAAAGTTATAGCCACCTAAAAGTTGGTTATTCTCAAATAAATGACCAAAAGCTTCCAGTTCATTTACTTTAGGAAAACCTGCATCCATCACAGCTATATGTATTCCGCGACCTTTAAAACCATGTTGATGTAGAACATCACCTTTTAACATTTCTAATTGCCGAAGTGACTTTCCGTAATCTTCGCTTAAATAGACCGATAATTTCGTGTTTTGTATTGTTTTTTTAGAAGGAATTGTAGTAGCCTTTCCTTTTTGAAGTTCCTTGTTTGCAAAATAAACGGCCTTTACAAAGTCCAATTTCAACAATGCTGAAATGGTACTAGCTGCACCTTGAATATGTAAAGCATTCCTCCATTTAGAAGTAGCAAGCACCTGTATACCAGGAATATTTTTTATTTCATTTATATATTTTAATGACACAGGAACATCCAAAACATCCATCGGTATCGCGTATTTCTTCCTTCTTTCGATTGCACGTGGAGATAACATACGCAATGGATTTTCTAAAAACGAAACCTTTGCTGGCTTGTCTTTAAAACACACCCATGCATCTTCCGTTTGCCCCCAAGAGACTTGGATTATAAATACACAAAAAACATATAAAACGTACCTCAAAACTTATCTATTTAGAGAAGTCTAAAGGTACATTTATTCTATAAAAAATATAGTTATTGCTTTAAAAATTTAAGAAATCACTCCAGAACCCAAGAGTTCATCTTTTTTATACCAAGCCACAAATTGCCCCTCGGTAATTGCAGACTGCATATTTTCAAAAGAAACATAAAGCCCTGTTTCTACTTTAAATAGTTCCGCTTTTTCCAGTTTTTGACGATACCTGATACGGGCTTCTACTTGCATAGACGCTCCATTTTCCATTGTCAAATCTGGACGTATCCAATGAAGTTCATCATTCGACACAAACAAGACCTTACGGTATAATCCTGGATGATTTTTCCCTTCTCCTGTATAGATGATATTATCTACGACATCGGTATCAATCACAAATAAGGGTTCCTTTGTCCCTCCAACAGCCAGTCCTTTTCGTTGGCCTTTTGTAAAATAATGAGCACCTTGATGGCTACTTACTACTTTCCCATCTGCTGGGGTATATTTATATTTTGTCGCAAAAAAGGCCAATTCGGCTTCCTTGTTTTCAAATTTCGGAATTTCTCTGTTGTAAATAGCTGATTCACTTGGAATAGTAATGATATCCCCATTTTTTGGCTCCAACTTTTGCTGTAAAAATTCTGGTAATCTTACCTTCCCGATAAAACAAAGTCCCTGAGAATCTTTTTTATCTGCCGTAATCAAATCCTGTTCCGCAGCGATTTTACGCACTTCTGGCTTTGTCAATTCACCAATTGGGAACAATGCTTTTGACAATTGCTGTTGAGACAATTGACATAAAAAATAAGATTGGTCTTTATTGCCATCTTCTCCAGCAATCAACTGGAACGTTTCTGTACCATTGACGTCCAGTATTCCTTTTTTACAATAATGTCCGGTCGCTACATAATCAGCTCCTAAATCCAATGCAATCTTTAAGAATACATCAAACTTAATTTCTCTGTTACATAAAACATCTGGATTAGGGGTACGCCCCATTTTATATTCACTGAACATATAATCCACAATACGATCTTTATATTCCTCACTTAAATCAACTACCTGAAATGGAATTCCTAATTTTTCTGCGACTAGCATCGCATCATTACTGTCCTCTAACCAAGGGCAATCATTAGAAATGGTCACAGAATCGTCATGCCAATTTTTCATAAACAATCCGATTACCTCATAGCCCTGCTCTTTTAATAAATATGCTGCAACACTGCTATCTACTCCTCCCGATAATCCTACAATTACTCGTTTCATTTTTGTACTTTTTTATAAGCTACAAAAATACACAAATCATTTCATTTTTTAAGCCTATAGGAATAGAGAAAATAAATCAGGGAATAGTTATTAGTGATTGGCGAATAGAGGTTGGTGACTGGTGAATAGTTATTCCAGCCAGTAACTTTGTCTGTTCTCCACAAGGTCAAGGAGTCCTAGTTCCTGATTCCTACATCTACCCACGAAAATCCTTCCTATAAACGCTGATTTTTAATATTTCCCAAGACTCTTTCTAGAAGGATCCCCTTCTTCAAAATACTCCCACTCCCCTATTTTTTCACCCTTAGAAAAGCTACCAGTACCTAACAATGCTCCTTTTAAATTATAATACGCTGCTGTGCCGTCCAATTTACCTGCTGTAAAATGGGTAAATTCAGCCAAGACACCATTTTCATAAAACATTTTATATCCTCCTGACAACTGCCCTTTTATATAATTCTCTTCAGAGCTTACGGCTCCATTAGCATCATAAAACGTCCATTTTCCAGTTCTCTTTTTTCCCTCAAGCTCGCCTGTACTTTGCAATTTACCGGCGGCAGTAAAAAACTGTACTTTAGCGATATTACTATGGGAAACATACTCTTTTATAATCGTAGGAGTTTCGCTGTTTTCTTCACTGTAAAATTTAAAAACACCTATTTCCTTCCCCTTTTCAAATTGTCCTGAATACCTAATGTTTCCGTTTTCAAATTGCTTTTTCCAAAGCCCAGTACGCTGTCCTTGAACATCAAATTGATTGGTTTTTGTTTGAGATGTTACCGTCACAGAAAACAGTATCAAAAAACAAATGGTCGCTATTTTTTTCATTAGTTCTTATTTAATGATTTTACCCAACTTAATAATACTTCTTTTTCTGTTGCAGAAAGCAAGGCTTCGGGATGCATCCAAGTATATGTTTTTAAAGGCATTTTATCCTCCTTTATTTCCTTGTACAAGTCTTTAATAATATGTTCTTTCTGAAAATTATTATAGGTATTCCATTCCGAGAAATTTAAATGCTCTTTCCCATCATTCACATGGTGAGCAATTAGCCAAGAAACAGGTGCCACCTCAGCATACCACAAATAGTTGCTGCGATTGGAATGACAATCATAACAGGATTTCTCCAAAATAACCGCAACCTCATCGGTAATCAATAATTCATCAGCTACAATTACCGGCCCTATAGCAGCGGTATTTTTCTCTGGTCTTATCAACTGAATAAGTACTAATATACCTACAAGTATCAATGCTTTTTTCTTCATCTATATTTAATTTAATCCTAGAAAGCCAAAAATCGTACTTTATTTTCTTTTAGGAGGGCTAAAAACTAAAAAATGCATCCTCTAGCCGAAATATCCTTCTATTCACCTAAAAAACTTTTACTATCTTTGATTAAAAAAAAATGGGACTCTCAAAATTTTGGTTTTACACGTTAATGATTGTAGTCATTTTACATATCGTAATTGTTTTTATCTATCTATTATACAAATTGAGCACACCTAAAAAGCAGCCAAAAAAAGATGTCCGAAAAACTTCTAAAGAATAGTCTTATTCAAATGCCCAATGCATTGCGCATTCACAGGGATAGGATTGCAAAACAAGCGATGGACACAGCAAATGGTTTGGGGCATATATTAACAATAGCCTTTGAATCTCATGATAAAACGGCAATAAAAGCAGCCTGGGTATTGGATATTATCGCCCGTCAAAATCATGTATTATTCCTACCACACCTCCCTACTTTCTGCAAGCAAATACACCAAATAAAAAACGATTCAGCAAAACGCCCCTTTGCAAAAATAGCGGCGATTTTAAGTCTAGAAGCCCGAAAAGGCACGACAATAGTCTTTACTCCTAAACAAGAAGAGCAACTTGTAGCCATCCATTTTGACTGGCTCACTAGCAATACGGCCATTGCCGTAAAAGTATATAGTATGGAAACATTATACCAACTAGGGTTTTCCAACTCTTGGGTACACCCTGCATTAAAAACAATACTCATACAAGAACTCTCCAGTGAATCTCCTGCCTACCGTGCACATGGTAAAAAACTATTAAACAACCTAAACACTGCTCTTTAACCGGGATTAAATCACTACCTTTCTTGAAAAAGAAATAGTTATGCCCTTTATTAAAGATGAAGAATTATTAGAGTTCCACAAAGCCATAGATTTTAACAAAAACATGGCAGCCCAATGGAAAGAAAAACACGACGATACCGCCTTAAAAAACGAGGTATTACACGGCAAAAAGAATTGGATCTTAATCGCCCTAATCACCTTAGGTCTTTTCTGCCTATTTCTTTTATACGTAGCCCGTGTAAAACCTTTTTGGCTAGCCAACAATAAAACACTGGAAAAGTCCGGTTATCATATGGTAAATTTAAATAAAAACCCAAATGCTTTGGAGGCGTTTACTCACCATAAAACAGCCCTAGATTCTAGCAGGATAAGAAAATACGAAGGCGTCATGTACCAAGTACAAATAGGTGCATTTAAAAACTTTTCTATCGCCATGCATTCCGAAGAATTTAGCGACTTAACGGAATATTCTAATGGTTTTAATAAATATGCCTTGGGTAAATTTTCGACCTATGCCGATGCGACCATTTTTAAGAATGATTTGAAAAGAATTGGTTTTAAAAAGGCCTTTTTAGTATCCTTCTATAAAGAGGAACAAATAAATATAAGAAAGGCGTTGGAATTAAGTGGTGAACCTGAGTTTTTGGAACAATAAAGCCCTCGAAATAGTTTAAAAACAAACGCCTCATTTAAACCTATCATTTTTTTAAATATATAGATTCTAAACACTAATTTTTCCATATTTTTGCAATTAACACAACTACAAAAATGATATTAAACGAATTAAGTGCCGTTTCACCAATTGATGGACGATACAGAGGAAAGATTGATGCATTGGCTCCATTTTTTTCAGAAGAAGGATTGATTAAATACCGCGTTAAAATTGAGATAGAATACTTTATCGCTTTATGCGAAATTCCATTACCTCAACTACAACATTTTGACAAAGCGTTATTTACAGATTTACGTAAATTATATACGGACTTCAATACAGAAGATGCCCTTGCTATCAAAAAAATTGAAAGCGTTACCAATCATGATGTAAAAGCTGTTGAATATTTCATCAAGGAGAAATTTGACATCTTAAACTTACAAGAATTTAAAGAGTTTATTCACTTTGGATTGACCTCTCAGGACATTAATAACACCGCCGTTCCATTGTCTATTTTAGATGCTTATGACGCTGTTTACTACCCTGAATTGGCAAAATTAGTAGAGAAATTAAGAACATTAGCAGAAGATTGGAAAGACATTCCTATGTTAGCACGTACCCACGGACAGCCTGCTTCTCCTACTCGTTTAGGAAAAGAGATTGCTGTATTTGTGGAACGTATAGAGCAGCAAGTAGCGCAATTACAAAACATACCTTATGCCGCTAAATTTGGTGGAGCAACAGGAAACTTTAATGCACATTTAGTAGCGTACCCTTCGATTGATTGGAAATCATTTGGAAAACAATTTGTTGAAAAAACATTGGGATTACACCATTCATTCCCAACAACTCAAATAGAACATTACGATCATATTGCAGCCATGTTTGATGCTCAAAAACGCATCAACAATATTCTTATCGATTTTAATAGAGACATCTGGACGTATGTTTCTATGGAATATTTCAAGCAAAAAATTAAGGCAGGTGAAGTAGGCTCTTCTGCAATGCCACATAAAGTAAATCCTATTGACTTCGAAAACTCAGAAGGAAACTTAGGAATGGCCAATGCCATTTTTGAACATTTATCTGCAAAATTACCGATTTCAAGATTGCAACGTGATTTAACAGACTCTACCGTATTAAGAAACGTAGGAGTGCCTATTGCTCACACAATTATCGCGTTTTCTTCTACCTTAAAAGGCTTGAACAAATTACTTTTAAACAGAGATAAATTTGCACAAGATTTAGAAAACAACTGGGCGGTAGTAGCCGAAGCCATTCAAACTATCTTACGTAGAGAAGGATATCCTAATCCTTACGAAGCATTAAAAGGTTTGACAAGAACGAATAGCAAAGTAACTCAAAATTCTATTGCAGAATTTATCGATACTTTGGAAGTTTCTACTGAAATAAAAAAAGAATTGAAAGCTATTACTCCAAGTAACTACACTGGGATTTAGAACAAAATACAAGTCACTGAACCGCTTTATTTTCACAAAATAAAGCGGTTTTTTTTGTTTTAAATTCAAGGAATTCAGTAAAAAAAATTATATTTACTCTTGTGAACTCTACAACTATGATTCATGAATAATATTACATACTCAGAAATAAACAGCAACCAAAAACAGGTCCTAGTCAAAACATTTTTTGGGGATTTTTCCGTTGTAGAAATTATTAACGTGTGGAAAAGTGACATTGCAACTGGAAAGCTAAGAACAGCACATTCTGGTGCTATTTTAGATTTTACTAATGCCACATTACGTATGAACTTAAGCTCTGATATTGCAAAACTTGTTAGCTATCTTGAATCAGTTCCAGCATACTTTAACGGCTTTAAATTTGCTGTCATCATGCATACTCCTAGTCAAGTCACCATCCCTTATGTAGTAGAAAGAACCAATAATAGTTTCAAGTCAAAAACCTTTTACACCTTGGAGGCGGGAAAACAATGGATTTTAAAATAATTGTAAATCATTCCAAGAAACCTATTTATTTTCCTATTTTTGTTAGTCTATGAAAACTAACAAAAAATTATACTTCCTAAGCATTTTATTTTTAGGCATCATTATAGCCTGTAATAACAAGAAGTTGAGTCCTGACAGATTCAAAACTGGCTCCTTTGAAATCCCAGCAGAAAAAGGCTACAGTGTCACGCATATTCAACGCGTTGACAGCTTACAAATAGAACGTTATGAAAAACGTGTAGATACCTTAATTATTCATTGGCAAACCCCCTTTAAGTACACTTTAAAAATGCTACATCCAAAAACAGCATTGGACAAAGACCTTATTCATGTTAAAATAACGGATATTAAGAAGCAATCTTATGATTTTGAAGCGACCATAGGTGACTCTAACTTCAAACAAAAAGGAACTTTACTAAAAACTAACAACTAATGTTCGAAATTCTAACACAACCGGATGCATGGATTGCATTACTTACCTTAACTTTTTTAGAAATTGTTTTAGGGATTGACAACATCGTATTTATTTCCATTGTCTCTAATAAATTAAAACCAGAAGACCAACCAAAAGCTAGAAATGTAGGACTTATCTTAGCCATGGTATTCAGGATCGTACTACTATTCGGAATCACTTGGGTCTTAAAATTACAAGGTGTTATCTTACATATAGAATGGTCTTGGCTAGAAGTAAGTATAACTGGACAAAGCCTTATTGTATTTGGAGGAGGACTCTTTTTACTGTACAAAGCGGTTACGGAAATTCATCATAAATTAGAAGGCGAAGAAGAAGGAACTGGAGGGAAACCTACCAGTACACTAACCAAAGCCATCATTCAAATCTCCTTATTAAACATTGTATTTTCTTTTGATAGTATTTTAACAGCCATTGGATTGGTCAGCTTAGAAAACCCACCCGCAGGGTTTGGCTATGATGGCGGTATGCTAATTATGGTAGTTTCCATTATTATTTCTGTGATTATTATGATGGCATTTGCAGGTCCTGTCAGCAAATTTGTTAATGACCACCCAACCATTCAAATCCTTGGATTGTCCTTTTTAATATTAATAGGTGTGATGTTATTAGCCGAAGGATCGCATTTAGCACATTTCAAATTGTTTGGTGATATGGCAGTTGAAGCCATTCCAAAAGGGTATTTATATTTTGCTATTTTCTTCTCATTATTGGTTGAATTCTTAAACTTAAAAATGAAAAAAAGCAAAAACCCTGTAAAACTTCATAATTCTACTATTGTAGATGAGAAATTAAAAGACGACGAATTAGGGAACTAATACCCTCAAGATTATAAAACTAAAAACCCACTCAAAATTTGAGTGGATTTTTTTATGTACACAATTCTCTAATTACATGTTGTAACATTTGTTACGCCCACAGCAAACCATGCCACGTACATTTGCAAAAAACAAAACGCAAACACCATGGTTAAACATTTTAAGTTTCCTACATTTTTAATTGTATTTAGTCTGCTTCTTTTACTCGTAAACCAACTGAGTTTTGGACAGACAACTCCTCTTAGCTACGATACGTTTAAAAACACTGTCGCCAAGCACAACCACACAATTAAACTATCCGAAGTAAATGTGATTATTGCTCAATCCGATGCAGCACAAAGTAATGCCGTTTTCCTTCCCAATATTACATTGTCATATACAGGAATTACTACCACAAACCCATTAATGGCTTTCGGATCCAAATTGAATCAAGAAATATTGACTCAAAATGATTTTAATCCTAGCATCTTAAACGACCCTTCGCGTATAGATAATTTCACTACAAAAATCGAAATTCAACAACCCTTGGTAAATATAGGTGGATTCTACAAACGTAAAGCAGCAAAAGCCACTGTACAAGCCTATAAATTACAAGCCGAACGTACCAAAGAACAATTAGAATTACAAGCCTACAAAGCATTTATGCAACTTCAATTGGCTTATAAAGCAACCGAAGTATTAGAACAATCATTAAAATCTGCAGAAGAAAACACTTCCTTAGCAAACCAACGTTTCCAACTTGGCATCTTACAAAAATCAGATGTACTGGCAGTAGCGCTTAGATTGACTGAGGTAAAAAACAGGCTGCAATTTTCTGAAAGCAATATTCAACAGTGTTCCGATGCCATTTCCTTACTTATGGGGACACAAACCGATGTCACCTATCTACCTATAGACAAACTATCTCGGTTAAAAAACAAACATACATCCCCTCGTTCATTTCCGGAAAACCGTTCGGATATCGCAGCACTAAAAAAAACTACTGAAGCTTATTTACACAATTACAAGGCGGATAAAATGAGCTATTTACCAAGTTTAAATGCATTTGGATCCTACGAGCTACATGATGGAAATTTCCTAGGGACCACCGCTAAGGGATATTTACTAGGAGCTCAACTTTCTTGGACTGTTTTTAATGGCAATAAACGACAAGGAAAAATTAAAAAAAGCAAGGCCGAATTGCATAAATCTATTATCAGCTATGACTATTACAAAGCACAAAGCAACATGGCGTTACAGCAAGCCTTTCGGAATTTAAAAAACACAGAAAACCAATTGATTTTATCCAAATTAGCCATGGAACAATCCAAAGAAGCATTGCTAATTCGATTGAATCGCTATAAGCAAGGTTTGGAGAAGACCACCGATTTACTGTTTTCAGAAACACAGTATTCACAAAAACAATTGGAGTATTATCAAACTGTTTTTAAATACAATTATGCACAAGCAACCTTTAAATTCCTAAGCAACTAATCTTAGCTATTACAAAAAAATATTGAACAGACCTCAACAAACAACAGCATCGCATCCATTCACAATTATTGAACAGTATTCAACACAGATAAAAAAATAATAAAAATGAAACATATCATCCACATAATCCTCCTATCACTTATGATTACAATCGTAAGTTGTGGCAGCAAAGAAACTAGTAAAAAACAGGAAGAAGCAGTACGTATTACGGCCACTATTGCAACTGTTGGAAAGCAATCAAATACTGATTTTATAAGTAGCACAGGAAAAATCGCTGCTGTAAATAGCGCCTCTATTAGTACACGAACTATGGGGTTTGTAAACAGTATCTCCGTAAAAGTGGGAGATAAAGTTCGCAAAGGTCAACTACTACTCCAACTAAACAGTAGCGACATCACAGCTAAAAACGCACAAATTACTGCCAATATCTTGGAAGCAACAGCCGCTCTAAGCAACACAGAAAAAAACTACAATCGCTATGCCTCACTCTTTAAAAGCAACAGTGCTTCTCAAAAGGAAATGGATGACATTACGTTACAATACAACATCTCAAAAGCAAGGCTTTCTGCCGTAAAATCAAAACAGTCCGAAGTAAACTCCATGCTTGCTTACACAAAAATAAAAGCTCCTTTTTCGGGTATTATTACCAATACCTACATTAAAAACGGTGAATTGGCAAGCCCAGGAAGGCCTCTTATTCACTTAGAAAACCCAGACAATTACGAGGTAAACACGATGGTATCGGAAAGTAACATCGGAAAAATAACAAAAAACATGAAAGTAGATGTGCTGTTAAAATCCACTCATAAAATCATCTCCGGTCTGGTTAGAGAAATAAGCACTTCCTCTAGCGATACTGGTGGACAATACTTAGTAAAAATACAATTGGATGCTACAGAAGAAAACATACTCTCAGGCATGTATGTGTCTGTACAGTTCCCTATAATTTCTAATAGTGAAAATAACAACACCGTATATATCCCCACAAGTGCCTTGGTAAGAAAAGGAGAGTTACAAGGTGTTTATACGCTGAGCAAAGATAATATAGCCTTATTAAGGTGGCTACGTATCGGGAGTACTTACGGAGAAAACACACAGATATTGTCAGGACTCAGTATAGGGGAATCTTATGTCCTCTCTTCTGAATTTCCAATTTACAATGGTGTTCAACTTCTAATTAAACAATAAGATTATGAAAGAAGGTTTAGCAGGCAACATTGCCAAAATATTTATGAACTCAAAACTGACCATTTTATTAATGATCATGTTTTTATCCATAGGAATTTATACGTCCTTTTTAATTCCTAGGGAAGAAGAACCACAAATAGACGTGCCTATTGCCGACATATTTATACGGTATCCAGGCGCAAGTCCGAAGGAAGTAGAATCTCGCATTATCAAACCCTTAGAAAAAATAGTTTCTAATATTAAGGGAGTAGAATATGTGTACTCCACCTCCATGAATGAACAAGCAATAATCATCGTTCAATTTTATGTGGGTGAAGACATCGAGCGTTCCTTTGTAAAATTGTACAATGAAATCATGAAAAACATGGACCAAATGCCACAAGGTGTTTCGCTTCCATTGATAAAAACGCGTGCCATAGATGATGTTCCAATGTTGGGACTTACACTCTGGAGTGAAACGTACGATGACTATCAACTTAAGAAAATCGCTCAGGAGTTACGATCTGAAATAGAAAAAATAAACGATGTTGCCATTACCAAAACTATTGGAGGTAGAAACCAACAAGTTCGTGTGGTTTTAGACAAAGCTAAAATGGCAGAAAGTGGTGTGGACTTTTTGAGTATCAGTCAAAAGATACAAGCCAACAATGCCCAACAAATAGCGGGTAGTTTTGATCATAACGACACAGAATATTTCGTGAATATTGGAGATTTCCTTTCCAGTACCGAGGATGTAGAAAACTTAGTTGTTGGAGTACAAGACAACCTACCGGTGTACTTAAAACAAGTATCCACCGTAGTAGACGGTCCAGAAATTCCTAAAAACTATGTATCTTTTGGCTATGGAAAAGCCAATGAAAAATCTAGTGAATTCACCGGAGATTACCCTGCCATTACATTGTCTATAGGAAAACGAAAAGGAGCCGATGCTATGAAAATAGCCGCTGTTATTCTAGAAAAAGTAGAACGTTTGAAAAAAACATTAATTCCAGATGAAGTACATGTTTCTGTCACTAGGAATTATGGAGAAACAGCCTCTCAAAAAGTWTCTGAATTAYTATTGCACTTGTTCGGATCTATCATTGCCGTAACCATCGTAGTCATGTTAGCTTTGGGATGGCGTGGAGGATTGGTCGTGTTTTTATCGGTACCTGTYACYTTTGCCTTGACCTTGTTCAGCTACTATATGCTGGATTATACCTTGAATAGAATYACRCTTTTYGCCCTGGTATTTGTCACGGGAATTGTCGTRGACGATTCYATTATCATCGCCGAAAACATGCACMGRCATTTTAARATGAARCGACTGCCTTTTAAACAAGCRGCCCTCTTTGCTATTAACGAAGTTGGAAACCCAACCATATTAGCGACTTTTACTGTCATTGCAGCRGTATTACCCATGGCATTTGTATCTGGAYTAATGGGGCCATATATGAGTCCAATGCCAATTGGAGCTTCTATCGCCATGATTTTCTCTCTATTTGTAGCSCTGACAATCACCCCTTATTTAGGYGTGCATTTATTAAAAGAAAAGGACAAACAAGACGCTAAAAAATCAGCAGGYTTAGAAACCACGATGATTTATAAGATTTACAACAAACTGGARACTCCTTTATTGGAAAATCGCAAAAAAAGATGGTTGTTYCTTGGAGCTACTTTTGGAACGCTTGTATTGGTAATGGGACTCTTTTTYACCAATAGAGTGGCTTTAAAAATGCTGCCTTTTGATAATAAAAACGAATTCCAGATTGTCATAGATATGCCAGAAGGCACGACACTAGAACGTACTGCGGCGGTTACCAGAGAAATTGCCTATTTCTTATCTCAACGCCCAGAAGTGGATACCCATCAAAGTTATATTGGTACCTCTGCTCCTATTACATTTAACGGATTGGTTAGACATTACGACTTACGTGGTGGTTCCAACATGGCAGATATTCAAGTGAATTTAGTGGATAAAGAACATCGTTCAGAACAAAGTCATGACATCGCGAAGAAATTAAGAGCCGCTATCCAAGAAATTGGAAACCGTTATAATGCCAATGTGAAATTAGTAGAAGTTCCTCCAGGTCCTCCTGTATTATCTACCATTGTTGCGGAAGTTTATGGCCCTGATTATACGCAACAAATGGCGATTGCAAAACAATTGGAATCTTTGATTAAATCTACCCCAGATGTGGTGGATGTAGATTGGATGGTCGAAGCAGATCAAATTGAATATAATTTTAAAATTGATAAGGAAAAAGCCATGCTCTATGGAATAGCTCCTATTGAGATAGTAAAAACCTTAGGAATGGCCTTGTCAGAAAAGCCCATTTCAAGTATTTATAAGGAAACAGCCAATACCCAAATTGGAATCATATTGAGTTTGGACGAAAAAGAAAAATCATCCATTCAAGACTTGAAAAATCTAAAAATGATTTCAAAAAATGGATTCGCAATTCCTATTGGAGATTTAGTTAAAGTTGAAGAATCAATTAGAGAAAAAACCATTTATCGCAAAAATCAAAAACGTGTGGTATATGTATTGGCAGATATGGCAGGTGTATTAGAAAGTCCTGTATATGGAATTTTAAATATTTCCGATAAATTATCTGAGATCAACATGCCTACTGGTTATATATTACAAGAAGAATTTACACATCAGCCACAATATGAAGATCAATACACCGTCAAGTGGGATGGAGAATGGCAAATTACTTATGAGGTATTCAGGGATTTAGGAGCCGCATTTGGAATTGCTCTTTTGGTGATTTATATCTTAATCGTAGGATGGTTTCAAAACTTTAAAGCTCCCTTAGTAATGTTGGTCGCTGTCCCTTTATCCATGATTGGAATCATTTTAGGACATTGGATGATGGGTGCCTTCTTTACCGCAACCTCTATGATAGGAATGATCGCTTTAGCTGGGATAATGGTTCGAAACTCTGTATTACTTGTTGATTTTATTGAGCTAAGATTGGCAGAAGGAATCCCTATAAAACAAGCAGTTATTGAAGCGGGAGCCGTACGTACAGTGCCTATTTTATTAACCGCTGGAACGGTGGTTATTGGTGCATTTGTGATTTTATTCGACCCTATTTTCCAAGGACTCGCCATTTCTCTAATGGGTGGTACCATTGTTTCTACCATCTTAACATTATTGGTAGTTCCACTAGTCTATTATATGACAGAAAAACATAAATATCCAGAAAAATAAAGACCCTAAGTAACTGGGCACCTTTCTAAAACACCTCAACGTTTTCCTAAGGTGCTCCGCTATAAATAGTCCTCATTTTAAAAGTGATACAAATCACCCAAACATTAAAATAATAACATTTAAAAAAATCAGACAATGAAACAACGTTTAATTAAAGGAATTGCAGGAACTTTTATCCTTACAGGAATACTCTTAAGTATTTATATACATCAAAATTGGCTATGGCTCTCCGGATTTGTAGGTGCCAATCTATTACAATACTCCTTTACAAATTGGTGTTTATTAGAGAAAATACTGACTAAATTAGGCGTAAAAGACAATTAAAGATTAGACATAGGACTATTTATAGATACAAGAATCAGGACTCTTTGACCTAGGACAGTTTGAAATAAGTATCCTGTTGGTAAAATAAATCCTATTTTTTACATAAAAGTGAGCCGCCTTAATTCTTGGTTCGCATAGACACAGGACTACTAGGTGCAGGAATCAGGACTCTTTGTCTTAGGACAGTCCTGCCTCCTGTTTCATTAGTTCTTTTGTAACTAATCAGTTTGCCTATTTAAATAAAAAAACAATATATGATGTTGATTATAAATGAATTAAACTCGCGTTTTTGAAATAATAAAAATAGAAATAAAACTTTAATGGAAATAAAAACACACTGACAATTAGTGCTTTATCTATTTTTCAGTAAAAGAACTGAAGGAATTTCTAAATTCACGGAAACATAGAAATTAATAAAATACACTGATTAGTTACGTTCTTTTTAATTAAAAATCATAGTACTCATTAATTACTCCCATTAATTTTGAAGGATGTATTACTAGGTAGTTCAAATAATTCTAATTCAAAATACGGAACCGAGGCAATTAAATGGTCAAAAATATCAGCCATTATATATTCGTAATTTCTCCATACTTTATCTTTGCTAAAAGCATATACTTCAATTGGGACTCCTTGCGAAGAGGGCGCCAATTGCCTAACCATGATCATCATGTCTTCATTAATTGCTGGATGGTTTTCAACATAAGATTCCATATATTTTCTAAAAATTCCGATATTGGTTAAGTTTCTACCGTTAATTAGCAAGTCCTTATCTACAGAATTACGTTCATTCTGAACACTAATGTCTTTTTGTCGTTTCTCTAAATAGGTTGTTAACAGTTGAATTTTTTTAAGTTTGTCAATTGCTTCATTATTTAAATACTTGACACTTTCTTGTTTTATAATGAGCGCTCTTTTTATTCTTCGTCCTCCAGAATTACTCATTCCTCTCCAGTTTTTAAACGACTCGGAAATTAAAGCATATGTTGGAATAGTGGTAATGGTATTGTCAAAATTCTGAATTTTAACAGTGGTAAGATTAATTTCAATTACATCACCATCTGCACCATATTTTTCAAATGTAATCCAGTCTCCAATACGAACCATATCGTTGGTGGCAACTTGAATACTTGCTACAAAGCCCATAATCGTGTCTTTGAACACTAATATGATTACTGCTGAGGCAGCCCCCAAAGTGGCTATAAATGTATAAATTTCTGTATCTGTTAAAACTGCAAAGGCAAAAATAAATCCAAGTACCCAAATAAAAATCATAAACACCTGAATATAACTATCTATTGGTTTGTCTTTTAAGACCGGTAAGGTTTTAAAATAATCTTTAAACGTATTTAGTAAACTACGCACGATCCACAGTGTTATCAATATACCAAATATGGTCAATGCTTTCCTTGAAAAAATTTCCGCTTCTTCAAAATGAATAAATACGTTATCAAATAACTTATCAGCAATAATTACAGGAATAATATGAGCAAGGTTTCGAGGTGCTTTATTTTTAACCAATAAGTCGTCGAAATTGGTATCGGTTTTCGCCGTGAACTTATTAAAAATTGCTCGAATACTTTTACGAGCTAAAAAATCTGATATAATTAGCAAGAGAAGTAACCCTACGAGGAGGATGGTCATATTTAAATATTCAGCCATTGATTCACTCATTCCAGAAAGAATAAATTTATCATAAAAAAAATGGGAAACAGTTTTCATAAATAGTATTTAATTACAGGCAAAAGTATTGAATTCGGTTGGTTCTATCACATCCAATTTAAAGGAAAATAGAAAAAATATTAGTTGAAAAAGCAGCCTTGATACAGGAGTCAGGAATCAGGACACAGAAATCAAGACACAGTGTATGTCCCTGGTATAGGTTGACCACTTAAATCAGGAATCTATGAAAGCAAATTTCAAAAAACTACGAAAACATCGTCGTTATAGCGATGC
>NVRM01000055.1 GCA_002400885.1 Flavobacteriaceae bacterium | reverse complement strand
GCAGGGCTACACGTGGTAGGACTTGTCGCGACAGCTGATAGTGTATTTGTTAATTCACAAGGATTCACCCTTAGCAAGGCCGTTGTTTCAGACACACAACCAGAAGCTGGCGAAGAAACAACCAATTTATAACGATGCTGATCCAATGCAAACTGAATGTTTGACAAGGTATAACTTGTAGTCGTAGCTAAAGGAATATCTACAAAAGGCACTCCTGCCCCCGTACTCACTTGCCATTGATACAGTAAATCTGACGTAGCATCTACAGGAACAACAGGGTCTACTGAAAAATCAGTTATTTTTGTTGCAGACACCGTTGCTGTAAAAGTTACATTCTCTCCAATATCTACTGTGGTATCCTCAATAATAGTTTCTATTGAAATAACAATGTTATTTAAAGCTTGTGATTCATAATTATTTACATTGTTTTCAAATTTTGTTAAATCCGTTGTAGCAGCAGAAGTATCATCTCCTCCTTCTAATAAGGCAGAATACCCGTTTGAACCATAGTCTAAGACGTTAGTTCCTCCGCTTAATACTTGGCCGTTTACAAACGTTGTCTCTGAAGCAGAAGCCCCATCCGGCAACGTAGCTTTTTGTAAGTGTTTTGGTAAAACACCAGCTTCCATACTATCTGGACAACCATCTCCGTCTGAATCTAAATCTAAATGATTTGGTATTCCGTCGTTGTCGGTATCTTTTGCCACACATGTGGTTTGAATATTAAAACCTGAACCATTCTTATAAGAAGACGTTTTATTAATAAGTTTCCACTCAATACTTGAAATAGATTCTCCTTGAATAACAAAATCTCCCAAACCTGGCAAGACAGTCACTCTAGGTTTTATTCTAAGTACGTTAGAAGTATAACTTGTAACTCCCGATTCATATATACCATCGTTATCGGTATCAATTAATAATTCATTTGAAGGATTTAAAATAGTTACTGATTTATCAAATGTAAATACATGTGCTTCATCATCTGTAATCACTCCATTTGTATTTTTAGTAGTATTAGTAATCTCTATATCTACAGGATGATTTAAGGTAATTAACAACGTAGCGGTCCTATTAAGACCATTATTAACAGCCATACCAACGTTTCCTTCATCTGTTCCTTTAATTATTCCATAAATACCTGAAGTATCTGTTAATTCGGAAGTATACTGTATATAATCTGCACCTGCTTCTGTTGAAGTTATAAAATTATGCGAAACTCCTGTTGTTGCAATTGTTGACAATTTAGTCATGGTTATAGCACCAGAATCAACACCTTCTTCACAATCCAAGACACCATCGTTATCGTCATCAATATCTGTAGTATCTGGCACTCCATCTCCATCGGTATCCGTACAATTTTCGACATTTTCATCTATCGCATTACTGTAAGTATAAGTACCATTGTAAACACCATTATCGGCAGTAGTTTCTATGTTATCGGCAAAACCATTGGTTCCAACTGTTCCAGAAACTTGCCCATTGGTAAAGGTAGTAGCTGTAGCAGGATTCCCATCGAGTAAAGTACCGTCTTGTAATTTTGTAGAATCCATTCCTGCTTCGATAGAATCTGGACAACCATCTCCGTCTGAATCAAGATCTAAATGATTAAGGATTCCATCGCCATCTATATCTTCTATACAGGTTGCTGCTGGATTAAAAGAGCTACTTGCATTTAGTCTAATTTCGTATATTCCCCCGTAATAGTTACTTCCTACTGTAATTACTATTTGATATTTTTCAAAGGCTGTTACCGTATCAATTGTATTTGAAATAGTCTGTACACCTGAAGCAGCCGTTATAGACAAATCTGTAGATAAATCTACCCAAGCACTACCATTATATCCTTGTAACTTAAACCGGTCAATTCCATTACTTAGTCCCCATGTACGTGCGTCATATTCTATAGAGTTAATTGGAATTGCACTGGTAGGCGTTATCGTAAAAATAGCATCCCCTACACTTCCAGCATTATTACTAAAGGCAGCATATGTTGTGGAATTACCATCTATAGCTCTTTCTATATTATTAGTAGAATACTTAACAACATCTGAAGTAATTGTTTTAATAACACTCGCTACTTCTTTTGTCAAAAAACAACTTGGCGACTCTACCACATCCAATATCCCATCATTATCATCGTCGATATCAACTAAATCAGGAATCCCATCGCGATCTGTATCAGTACATAAATTTAAATCAATATCTAATGCATATGCGTTATAAGTAGAGGTATAACTAGTAGTTGCACTATCGGTATCATCATTTTCTATATAAGAAGACAATCCGTTTGATCCATAGTCGTTACCTAAGGATGCTATTTGTCCGTTTGTAAATGTGGTATCTGTAGCAGAAACTCCATCAGGTAAGGTTGCATCTTGCATAACAGCACCTGTAGCATTGTTTACTCCTGCTTCTGTACTATCTGGACAACCATCTCCATCGGAGTCTAGATCTAAATGGTTTGGAATTCCGTCATTATCGGTATCTAAGCCATCACAGTTAGGGCCAATATCAGCCCCTAAAGGATATAAATAACTTCCAGGTATCACTCTAGCTGACGTTGTTTTTGTAGTATAATACAATCTAGGAAAACGCCAAGAGCCAACACCGTCTGACACATAATATGCATAGTAATAATAAATCGTAGCATCCACTACAAAATCAGTGATTTTAAAACTTATCAAACCATTCTCTGAAGAACCTATAGGGCTTTGTTGCCCCGCCTTTACACGTGTTAAAAGTCCGAGTCCCGTATTTGTAACTGGCTCTATCCAATCCTTAGGAGAACTAGAAGAAGAAACTACCCAAGCATAGGACCCTCCTTGATCAATAGAAGCAGTATTACAGTACATAGTAATTACTTCTCCATGCAAACTTTCTGGAAATTTAAGATACCCATCCAACCTCATTATTTCCCAATCACCACTATTAATAGGGCTCGTGCCTGGATATATATATGCCGTCGATTTTACATCTACGATACCTTTAGTTGGCGTAAAGGAGCTGCTAGGCAACCCATTAGCGTCGTTCTCTATAAACCCTAATGAGATAGGTTCCAACTGGCCAAGACCATCCGCAGGACCAACCACCCAATGTGTATAGGAAATTTTTCCTAATCCCGAAGAATCAGGGACCTCAATTACACATATATTCCCTTCATCGGTATCAAGAATTCCATCATTATCATCATCTAAATCTATGACATCAAAAATGGAATCTCCATCGCTATCCGCACATAAATTAATCAAAGGATTCATTCCCATGTCTTTGTAAGTAGATGTATAATCGGCAATTCCCACGACATTAGTCTCCAGCGAATTGTCAAAACCATTAGATCCATAAGGGCCTGGAAAAATATAATTTTCAGTTAAAATTGTAGTTGCACCAGATTCAGCGGCATCAGAACAAGTATCACCGTCACTATCTGGATCTAACCTGTTGACCAATGCATCACCATCCGTATTAATATCCTGACAAATAGACTTTAAATACGCGGAACTTGTAAATCTATGCGTAGTGGTAGTACTAAAATTATACAGGGCGTTTATACGAACTTCCTGCGTAGTTCCTTTGGATAAAAAATTTAATTTATATTTATATTTATTCCCTGTTTTTTCTGCCACTGTAATCTTGTACGTAAATGTTCCTCCTGTTGCCATATAACCATGTGGTAAATCACTACCATCTGCCATGCTTATTTCATTGTAAGTATCGGAAATTACAATGGATATATCCGCAGGTGTCCAATGTACAGTTACAAGTGTATTGTTGGAATTGTCATTTATCACTGTTGCGTCAATGGCCTTATTATAAGGCGTATTAGGGGCAATTAAAATATTTCCTAAAGCCACCCCTACTTCTGGTTGGAATATAAATTCCTCCTTGTAGGTGTTGGTACTCTTTAAATAAATACTAGATTCGAAGCTATTGGTACTGGTATAATTAAATATTTTAATATTATCAGAACTTCCTTTATAACTAAAAGTAACATCATTTCCATCGTTGGCATAATCCTGCTCTCTAATCACAGAAACTTTTGTTGCATTTAAATTATCGTTGTCAGTATCTACTGGATGACTTGAAGATATTGGTGTTACCGTAAATAAACCATTGTCAAAACAAGCAATTTCTTCGCTATCCAATACACCGTCATTATCATCGTCTATATCTGTGATATCTGGAATGCCATCATTATCTGAATCTATACAAGCATTTACGCCTTTGTTTTTAGCAAAAGTATCATAGGTAGATGTATAATTAGTAATAGCATTTTCTGTATCATCACTTTCTATATAAGAAGACAATCCGTTTAATCCATAGTCGTTACTTAAGGATGCTATTTGTCCGTTTGTAAATGTGGTCTCTGTATCCGAGACTCCATCTGGTAAGGTTGCATCTTGCATGATGGCTCCTGTAGCATTATTTACTCCTGCTTCGATACTATCTGGACAGCCATCTCCGTCGGAGTCTAGATCTAAATGGTTTGGAATACCGTCATTATCGGTATCTCTATAAGGAACTGTTAGCGCAGCTGTACACGTATAAGGTGTCGTCGCTGCATTATAAACAGACCCCGAAAGATACATGTCATCTAATAAAGGAGTTGTAGAAGTTGTATGTTGATTGTGAATATAAAACCTAATACTATAAACTTTATTTGGTTTTAAAGGGTAAAAAGTCAGATTAAAAGGAGCATTTACAGTACTCGAAAGTACTTGTTCGTTCGTCAGACATGTATATGAATTCCAATTATCGTCGGATATTCTAATAGATATTTTAGGGCTATTGTATCCAATAAAAGAATGGAGTACATAATCAAAAGAATAATTAGCCGTTTTAAAATTACTTTCAAAATAATGATTTTCTTCAAAAGGATTCAAATGTGCGTCACCTACTGTTACAGGATTTAAATAAGTTATAGTCGATGAAAGATCATCCGTAAAACCGGAACCTAGTTTTGCATCGTATTGTTCTTCTATTATTGTAGTGGGACCTGTAAAGTAAAAAGTATATTTTTTAGCAATGTCATTCAAGTTTGGAGATACCGTAATCCATGACATTACATTGTCTCTTCCCGAAGCTTCCGCGGGAAAAAAAGAACAGGCTGAACAGGTAGATTCACCTAACTCGATAGTGTCTAAAATCCCATCATTATCATCATCTAAATCTACAATATCGGGGATGCCATCTTCATCCGTATCTGTACATAAATTTAGATCCGCTTCTAGAGCATACATACTGTAAGTAGATGTATAACTTGTAGTTGCGTTTTCTGTATCATCACTTTCTAAATAAGAAGACAATCCATTGGCTCCATAGTCGTTACCTAATGATGCTATTTGACCATTTGTAAAAAGAGTACTGCTCACAGGAGTACCATCTTCCACAGTTGCATCCTGCATAATAGCACCTGTAGCTTTGTCTACACTTGCCTCTATACTGTCTGGACATCCGTCATCATCTGAATCTAGGTCTCTAAAATCAGGAATCCCATCGCCATCCGTGTCAGTACAAGCTTCAGGAATAGATGGGTTTATTATAATTGTATAATTTGAATTTACATTATTAGTTGTAGAGTATACACTTAATTGCGTCACATGTGAATCTGATTTCCAGATAAAACCTGATCCATTACTGATCTTTGCAGTGCTATTATTAATTACAGAATAATTGTTTCCCGAAACGATCGATTCTAAGTTTACATTAGATAATATACCCGTAAATTGATATGTTCCATTGTCCTCTGCAATAAACCCATCTGATTTACCTGCACCAAGAGCCCCTCCATGTTTTACTTTTACAAAAACGGGAATCGTCCCTGAAAAGGTATAGAACACATTACTCAAACCTCCTCCTGATGCCGCAGACCCATTGGCAATCGTACTTGCTCCAGTTACGGATACAATAACTGAACCATCTGATAAGCCCCATCTCGCACTAATATCCTTTGATCCATTCTGAGTTCCATTTACGACCCCCGTAGTAAAACCAAAATCATCTGCATTCGACAAAATATAACTTGCCATACCTGGACACTCTATAACATCCATTATTCCATCGTTATCATCGTCTATATCTACATTATCAGGAACACCATCTTCATCCGTGTCAAAACAATCATTTATTCTAGAATTTTGAGCCGTTCCAATATTTTGCCCAGTCCCCGCAATTGTAGGAACTCCATAAGTAGGAGATGTTACGAGCTCATCTACTGTATTTCCTAAATTTAACAATACAGGATCTGTAGAGGTCCCAGTATAAGCGCCACCATTGGAGGTATTTCCACCATCCATTGTGGATATAACTAATGTGGTATACTTATTCCCTCCTTCTTGGGCATCTGGACATCCATCTCCGTCTGAATCTAGGTCTAGGTGATTTGGTATTCCATCGTTGTCGGTATCAATCGTATCGATTATCTCCATTGAAATTTGAAAATCATCATATGAAATCTGCTTACTATCATCGAAAGCTCCATAAATATATACCCTTATAGAATATTCAGTAGAAGGATTAAGTGAATATTTTCTTGAATCATATGTTACTGGTTCATAATAATCGGGAACAGTAGTATTCACCATGTATTGATTATCTACTAGAGTTGTTGAAGTAGTAAAATTATTTGTAGAAACTACAACAGTAACAATATAATTATCGGTTGATTTGTATTTTGTAAAATGAATTAGGTTTATTTTAGCATCCTCAGGAAAGCCCTCTGAAGAAGCAGTCGTTTTGAATGTATATTCAGCATAGTCGTTATTATTAATAGCATCCTCTAAATTATTCCCACCTATACTTGACACATCCCACTTAGATGTCTTATAAGTATGATTAATCCCTGAACCAAAATGAAAAGGATTTCCATAACTTATATATTCATTATTAGAAAAGCTCATTTCAAATTCTGGATTACCAGCAATTCCCATCCAACCTATGAACTTATCTGTTGTGTTTATTTGTTCCTCTGTATCTAATATCCCATCGTTGTCATCATCTAGATCTACATTATCAGGAATACCATCACCATCTGAATCTAGATCCGCAACAGCCATCCGTTGAAACTCGATCGCTCCAAAGGTATTTATATAGGAAAAAACCACTGTACTTTTTGTGGTCATGTCCAAATAAGCAAATAAACCAATTCCGTCCTCCAAAGAAATATTGGATACCGAATTTTTTAAATAAGTATTGAAGTTGGCTTTACTTTCTAAGGCGTAAAATACGTTAGTAGTACATACAGCAATAAGTAAGGCCATGAGCGCTACTTTACGAATAGGGGATGTCTTTTTCATAAACGAGTAATTAATCTTTATTTCTAAAAAATCGTAAATAATAACAAGGAGTACCATCAATGATACTTCCTGTAATTTTTAAATTTGATAAATAAATAGGAAACAAAAAAAGTTTAATTTTTTAGGGAAATTTGATGTTTCGGTTAGCAATTTTACTTATCAAATATATACAAATACTTAGCCCACGAAAAATATAAGCGTAAAAGCACTGTGTTTAAAAAAAGCACAACCAATAGAAAATCAGAGAACAAGATTGAAAAACAATCACAGAACCACATAAAAAAACCATACACCACAGTAATACAGCTGTTTACACACCCACAAGAATTCTAAACCTTTGCTTACACAGTATTTTTAACTAGAAAACCGTGGTTATATACAAATGAATTTGAGTTAAATTTACTACAATTAAGATCGCTGAAAACAGCCTAAAAAAAGTGAACCTATGATAAAAAAAACAAGGACTTAAAACCAAGTAAAACTCTGGTTTTTAGCCCTTAAAATATTGTTTTTTTTATTATATATTTTTTAAAAAATAGCCTTCGGCACAAAATAACAATCTTGTCAAGCTCTTTTATATGTATCCCATAGGGTTGGTACATTGCTATGATTTTACGTTCATGACCTTCCCTCAATTTGAGCTTTAAAATGACTAGTAATTACAGTATCTCCATCTGTTTTTAAAACTTGTTTGTACACCCCGATTGTACAATTTAAATACTTGGAATTACTGCTAGATCCCCTCCCTAAACATCGCCATCTAAGACCGTAAATGTAACACTTACTTTCTTAGATACTTTTGGCTGGCCTAGCAGTCATTTTTATTTGTGAACCTGATTCTAACCAGGCATCCTAAATTTCTTTTYCGGAAGTAATTAATGGCATCGTTCGTATAAAYTTTATACTYATTTAATTAAAATAGGYACGTGCTTCTTCTAAATCCTCGGGCGTGTCTATYCCAATAGYAATYTGATTAGTTTCTACCATTTTYACTTTTAGACCATGGGCTAAAAACCGAAGATTTTCTAGTTTTTCTGTRGCTTCCAACATCGYCATTGGTGTTTTAGTAAAGTCCAATAGTGCTTGTTTTCTAAAGGCATAAATMCCAATGTGTTTGTACCAACTTCCTTTCCGYTCATCCCTTGGATAAGGAATAGGRCTTCTAGAAAAATACATGGCAAAATCATTGGCATCTGTGACAACTTTTACGTTGTTTGGATTCTGAATAYCCCCCAGATCCGTCAATTCTATTTTTAAAGAAGCAACGTCAATWTTTTGGGCATCGGATTGCTGAAACACTTCCAATAATTTCACTAAAGATTCCTTTTTTGTAAAGGGTTCATCTCCTTGCACATTTACCACAATATCTACATCTAAGTCTACGATTACCTCAGCAATTCTATCACTTCCAGATTCGTGGTCTGCCCTACTCTTCAAGGCTTTCCCTCCCTTGGAAACTATTTCGTTAAAGATGATATCCGAATCCGTCACTACATATACCTGGTCAAATAATTGGGTATTTACAGTCGCTTCGTAGGTGCGTTGTATCACCGTCATTCCGCCTAAGTCCTTCATCAATTTCCCTGGAAAACGACTTGCCTCAAAACGGGCAGGAATCATGGCTATAATTTTATTTTTTTGCATTTCTAAGTTTTAATCGGTTTAAAGAGGCATTTAATTCAAAGCCTAGTAATAAAATAATACAGTTGAGCCAGATGTATAACATCAAGATTAACAAGGCGCCAATGGACCCATACAGCTCGTTATACCTAGCGAAATCTGTTACATAAATCCCAAACAGATAGGTCGTTAACAAGATCAATACCGTAGTCAATCGCGCCCCTGGAGAAAAGAATTTGGTGATTTTCCCTTCCTTAGTTCCAAAATAATACAAGAAAGAGGTCCCTATATAAATCATCCCCGTAAAAAACAATACTTGGCCTATTTTGACGCCAATAATATCCCCTTTCATATGATCGTACTGCATGGTTTTCTCTGCTAAATCGCTTAAATATTCCACCACATAAATCTCAAAATATAATAAAACGATAATGGTTAACAGTAATAAAAAAGCCAGTACAATCCCTACCCATAAGGAATATAGGTATTGCCAAAAAACAGTTCTCGTTAGTTTTACATGATAAGAAAATTCAAATCCTGCAAAAATTGCATTTACCCCATTTGCCATTAAAAATATAGCAAAAAGAAGGTTTGTATAACTAATACCTTCTCCCCTATTGGTAATTATATCTTCCACAATCGTATCAAAGAAATCTGAGGTTTTCGGAGGAAGTAATCCCGACATGGTCCCCATAAAATCGGAGGCATTTATGGGTAAATAAGGGACAATATTTAAAATAAACAATAGAAAAGGAAAAATGGCCATAAAAAAACTAAAGGCAATGGCGCTCGCCCTATTGGTCAAGGCACCTTTTACAATCCCTATAGTGTACATTTCTAATAAATCGTACAAAGAAAGTCCTTCGAAATATGGAATCTTAATAGATTTCAACAATCGAATGATGGTATTAACCACCGGGATTTTTAGTAATTTTTCTTCTATTGGTTTTGTCATTTACACCGCTTTTAAACTTAAATCCATATTGTACACAGAATGCGTTAAAGCCCCCGAAGAAATAAAATCAACGCCACATTCCGCATACTTACGTAAGGTGTTTTCGTTAATACCTCCCGATGATTCTGTTTGGCAATAATCTCCTATTAATGCGACTGCTTTACGTGTGGTTGCATAATCGAAATTATCAATTAGAATACGATGAACTCCTGGAGTTTGCATGATTTCAGCAATTTCTTCCAAGCTTCGTGCTTCTACTATAATTTTCAGGTCTAATTTGTTGCTCGCTAAATATTCGTTGGTTTTAACAATGGCTTTGGTGACACCCCCACAAAAATCGATGTGGTTGTCTTTTAACATAATCATATCATACAAGGCAAAACGATGGTTGACTCCTCCTCCAATTTTTACTGCCCATTTTTCCAATGCACGAATACCAGGAGTTGTTTTTCGGGTGTCTAATATCTTGGTATTTGTTCCTTCCAATAAAGCTACAAACGAATGTGTTTTTGTTGCGATTGCGCTCATACGCTGCATGGCATTTAATACCAAGCGTTCCGTTTTTAAGATCGATTGTGATTTCCCTGTAACATAAAACGCAATATCCCCATGTTTTACTACATCGCCATCTTTTAAAACAGTTTCTATTTTCATGCTAGGATCTACTTGTAAAAACACACGTTTTGCAAATTCTATTCCTGCAATAATTCCCGTATCCTTTACTAACAACTTCGCTTTCCCCATAGCATCACTAGGAATACATGCCAAGGAGCTATGATCACCTTCTCCTATATCTTCGCGAATGGCATTACTAATTATCAGTTCTAATTCTTTTTCAAATTGAGCGTTACTTATCATGTTCTGTTTTATTATACTTACAAAAATAACTTTTTGTTTTAAAACTCCTAGGAGAAATCTTTAGTATCTTTGCAACATGAATATAAAATTATTGGTTATAGGTAAAACCGACGATAAAAACCTATTGCAACTCATTCAAATGTATGAAAATAGGTTAAAACATTATATCAAGTTTGACTTGGAAGTGATCCCAGATATTAAAAATGTAAAAAACCTCAGCGAAGTACAGCAAAAAGAAAAAGAAGGTGATTTGATCTTGAAAAAAATTGGTCCCTCTGATCAATTAATTTTATTGGACGAAAATGGAAAAACGTTTAAATCTACCGAATTTGCACAGTTTTTACAAAAGAAAATGAATAGTGGCATCAAGCAATTGGTATTAGTCATCGGGGGTCCTTATGGATTTTCAGCAACGGTGTACAAAAAAGCAGTCGGAAAAATATCCTTGTCTAAAATGACCTTTTCTCATCAAATGATTCGTATGATTATTGTAGAACAATTGTACCGCGGATTTACCATCTTAAAAAACGAACCTTACCACCATGAATAAATTGGAAATTGTTTTTGCAACCAACAATGCTAATAAGCTGAAAGAGGTACAAGCCATGGTACCTAAACACATAAAAATACTGAGTTTAAAAGACATTAACTGTTTGGAAGACATTCCTGAAACAGCGGATACCTTAGAGGGAAATGCCATTTTAAAAGCGAATCATGTCACAAAAAACTACGGATACAATTGCTTTGCCGATGATACTGGTCTCGAAGTAACTGCGTTGAACAATGCTCCTGGCGTTTATTCTGCACGTTATGCAGGCATCGAAAACAATGCTGAAAATAACATGCAAAAATTATTGGATAATTTATCGAATAAAACAGATAGATCTGCACAATTTAGAACAGCTGTTTGCTTAAATTTAAACGGAAATCAAACAGTCTTTGAAGGAATTTGTAAAGGTGAAATTCTTACAAAAAAACAAGGAATCGCCGGTTTCGGTTACGACCCTATTTTCATGCCCGCCGATTATCCTATTTCTTTTGCTGAAATGGACATGCAGACCAAAGGAAAAATTAGTCATCGTGGTTTGGCCATTCAAAAACTGGTCAGCTATTTAAATACCCTCCTTGCATAATTGAAAACTTCAACCTCATATAACACCGCCTTTATTCTATTGGGATGTGCCTTGTTTTTAGCGCTATTACTCAACATAAGCTTAGGCTCTGTCTCCATCCCTCTAAAAGATATTTTTAACGTTTTTTTGGATGCTGATTCTGTAAAAACTTCTTGGAAGTTTATCATTTTAGACTATCGTGTTCCAAAAGCAATCACGGCTATTATTGTCGGTAGCGGACTCTCTGTTAGCGGATTATTAATGCAGACCTTGTTTCGAAACCCATTGGCAGGTCCTTATGTATTAGGGATCAGTTCTGGTGCTAGTTTAGGGGTGGCGCTTTTAGTGTTGGGAAGCTCGTTTTTTACGGGAAGTCTTATGGCAAGTATTGGATTCAATTGGAGCATCGCTTTGGCCTCTAGTTTGGGTGCATTCTCTGTACTATTTGCAGTGATGTTAGCGGCCAATAAATTAAAAAACACCATGTCTATTTTGATTATTGGATTGATGTTTGGAAGTTTGTCTTCTGCTTTGATAAGTGTCCTTGCCTATTTTAGTTCTGCGGACCAACTGCAACAATATATGTTTTGGAGTTTTGGAAGTTTAGGAAACTTAAGCTGGACAGAAATTATGGTATTGACAGGAGTTACTGGCCTTGGTTTTTTTATGGTATTGTTTATTATAAAACCACTCAACAGCCTTCTATTAGGAGAGAATTACGCCAAGAGCATGGGAGTGAATATAAAAAAAACACGCCGTATCACATTAATTGCAACCAGTTTATTAACCGGAGTAATCACCGCTTTTTCTGGGCCTATAGCTTTTGTAGGTTTGGCAGTACCACATTTGACAAAATTATTATTCAATACTTCCAACCACAAACTTTTACTCCCTGCAGTGGCTATTTCAGGAGCCATAATTATGTTGGTTTGTGATAGTATTGCCCAGCTTCCAAACAGTGAATTCACCTTACCTATTAACGCCATTACCTCACTATTTGGAGCCCCTATTGTTATTTGGTTATTAATAAGAAAACGTACTTTAAGCTAATATGAACAAGACAGCACCACTTATTGTAGCCGTAAAAAACGTGAGCATTGGATATCAAACACGTAAAAAACAAACTGTTATTGCGACAGGTATCAATATCGCATTGTACAAGGGAACCTTGGTTTGTTTATTGGGTAAAAACGGTATCGGAAAATCTACCTTATTACGAAGTATTACCAATGTACAGCCTGTTTTATCTGGAGATATATTAATTAAAAACAAGTCTATTCTAGATTATAGCCCTGCTGAATTCTCAAAAACAATAAGTTTAGTATTGACAGAACGCCTACCGGAAAGTAATTTAACGGTATACGAAATAGTAGCACTAGGAAGACAGCCCTATACAAACTGGATCGGTACAGTAACAGCTAGTGATCGAGATTTTATAAACCGTGCTTTAAAAGAGACGAACACCACACATTTAGCAGCTCAAAAGATAAGTGAATTAAGCGATGGGCAATTACAAAAAGTAATGATCGCCAGAGCTATTGCGCAAGATACCGAGCTAATTATCCTAGATGAACCTACTGCCCATTTAGACATTCATCATAAAATAGAAACCTTTTCCTTGCTTAAAAAATTAGCGCGAGATTTTGGTAAAACCATTCTTATTTCTACCCATGAAATTCAAATAGCATTGCAATTGGCAGATGAACTATGGCTTATGAAAGAGGAAGGTATTATTTCCGGAAGTCTAGAAAATATTATTAAAAACAACGAATTAGAACATTTATTCTCTTCGGACCTCATCACTTTTGATAGAGAGAAGAAACAATTCATCATAAAATAACTCGCTGTTTCATAGTCCTTAGCTGTTTTGGATCCGTCACCCTTTCTGAGTCTGAGAATAATTAATGAACAGTAACAGATGACTCGGTCTTATTTTATGAGATCTATAATTTGTCTTCAACGCTCTAACACCTAAACTTAACATCTCACATCTATTTATAACATCTCAATACTCCTTTGCGTTAGGGATAGCAGCGGCATCCTTTTTTTTTCTTTAAAAAAAAGATATAGCGGATAGCCCGACCCTAAGGGAACGCCCAAAATAATTGTATTAGATGTAATTTTGATATAGGAGTGTTTTACGAATCCTAAAAACATATTGATACCATTTTTATAAAATACTGAGAGGGCTAGAGAAAGGGATGTAGCATCATTTATAAAATCGTTGTTCATTATCCCAAGGGTTTAGACGACACTAAATGTCTTTCTTAAATGCCCCAGCTATTGTTCTTTATTCTCTATTCCTTGGTTTTAAAAAATGATATTCCGCTATTAATAGTTCAAAATTTCTGGATTTAGAATTACAAATTCGGTACGTCTATTCAATTGATGTTCCTTTTTTGAACACCTTACATCGTTACTACAATGGTTTGTCAACATATACTCACCATAGCCCTTTCCAGAAATCCTATTGCTACTAATACCTCTATTTATTAAATAAGAAACAGTCGAACGTGCTCTTCTACTAGAGAGTTCCCTATTATAGTCATCGTTTCCTCTAGCATCGGTATGGGAACCTGACTCTATAATTAGTCCTGGATATTTATTCATAATTGCTAATACTTTTTCAAGTTCTAATGCTGCATCTGGACGAATATTATCTTTATCAAAATCAAAATAGATAGGATTGATATTAATAAGGACTCTACCTCCTTCTTCTTTGAATTCAATTTTCCCTAATATTAAATCAATAATAATTCCTTTTTCTTTCTGATGCATGAAAGACTTAAAATAAACAGTATACGTTTCTTTTTCCGCTGAAATAATATAATCTTTCTCACAATCGATCTTAAACTTATAACGGTTATTTTTGGGATTTGTTTGTTGATCTAACAACACCCCATCCGCACTTTTTAAGGTAATAAGAGCGCCCAAAAYCGGCTGCTTCGTTCGWTGATCCACSACCTCWCCCRTCACAAACTGATCACAATTCCCTRCAGCTAGTTCTTCTTCCCTCTCTCCTATTWYACGAACAAACTTATAAATATCATCATCTCCAATACCATTCATTCGGTTTGACGAAAAATAGCCYGTATTSAGYCCTTGTTTAATGATAAAATTAAAATCGTCRTACGCWCCATTTATCACATTMCCAAGATTYTKAACACTGCTRTAATTAGTTTCAAATTTACTTTCAAACACATCCAAGCCACCTYGACCWGGGTGYCCATCAGAAGAAAAATACAAATCRTTGTTYTCTCCTAAAAAAGGAAATGTATCATTSCCTGTAGTATTAATAYTACTTCCTAAATTTACAGGTTCACCATAACTATTRTCAGCWTTAATAGCTACATAATAAATATCGGACAATCCATARGTTCCTTCTCTATCGGAAGCAAAATACAGTTTAGTCTCATCYGCATTTAACGTAGGGTGTGCTGTAGAAAACAAATCACTATTAAAAGGTAGTTCTTCAATATGAGTCCAATTTCCATTCACTTTTACCACTTTAAATATTTTTAACCTATTCAACCCAGCATTGTCAGTTTTAAATTTTCCTTTAAAATAATTATTCCGAGTAAAGTACATCGTATTCCCGTCGGAAGTAACTGCGACTGTGGATTCATGGTATTTTTTATTTACAACACGTTTCATTTTATGAATCACTTTTTTCTTTGAATCATAAGTAAACAACTGATAAAACGGACGTTTTTTCCCCTTTACAAAGTGCCTTCTATTAATAACGATAGAAGAATCTCTATTAGATGCGAAAACAATTCCTTCTTCATAAAACGAAGCACCAAAATCAGACACCTTCGTATTAAAAGGAGCTAATTCTATCGAATATTTATCTTTATTTTCTTGTGCTTGACATATAATACTAAGTAACAATGCAAGTGTCATGTAAAATATTTTCATAGGTTCATTTTTAGAAGAAACGTGGTGAAACCAAGTTTACTTTTGTATTAAACAATTCAACTCTCAAAAAAACTTCATGTGATCCTGAATCATAATTCACTAAGGATGTGGTATCCCAATCATAGGCATAACCAATCATTAAATTTTCATTTATCTGAAAACCCGCCATCGCACTTAGCGCGGCACTCCATCTATAGGCTAGCCCTATTCTAAATTTCTCCCTAAACAATGCATTTAATGACACATCAATTTGTAAAGGAGCACCCGCAACATATTTTGTTAATAGTGCAGGTTTCAATTTGGTATTCTCAGACAGTTTAAATACGTAACCTCCGATCAAATAATAGTTCATTCGTTCTTTTGCTAAGCTAGAAGCGACTGGACTTCCATCCTTATAATGTTCCGTTTCTAATATATTTGGTAATGAAAGTCCTATATAATAATTCGGAGTATGGTAATACAATCCAAGTCCAAAATTAGGGCTAAACCTATTGTCAATATTATAAGCATACGGATCGCTTTGATCTCCAATTGTCAATTTAGAAAAATCTACATTTAAGATATTAAGAACCCCTTTTATTCCAAATGCTAATTTCCCTTTTTCAGAAACAGGGATGGTATACGATATATCTACATTTAAGTATTGTTCTGTAGCCACCCCTAATTTATCATTTACAAAAGAGAGGCCTAGACCAATTCTACTCTTAGAAAAAGGGGTATGAATAGCAAATGTCTGAGTTTGAGGAGCTCCCTCTAGGCCAACCCATTGAGAACGGTGTAAGGCAAGGATACTTGTTGTACCTCTAGACCCAGCATAGGCAGGGTTGATCCCCAAAGTATTATACATATATTGAGTATACTGCGCATCTTGTTGTGAAAAAACATCGCAGAAACTCCATAGCATAACAGTTAGAATTATTAATTTTCTCATAGTATTCTTTTTTTAAACCAAATAGAAACCCTTCTATTGGCTTGTTTATATTATCTATTTATATACAAATACCCTGCTTTTTTCACCACTTTGGCTGTCGTATTGTGCGTATAAACTAAAATGTAATAATAGGTCCCTACAGGTAATTCCTTGCTAACTTCCATTGTCATTCGACCTTCTGAAACTCCACGAAACACATTGTTTTTGGAACCATAATCCTTCGTTTCATAGACTAAGACTCCCCATCTATTATAGATTTCCAGTGTGTTTTCCGGATGCGATTGTATGCCTGTGATGTATAAATAATCGTTCTTCCCATCTCCATTAGGTGAAACTAAATTATGTACAATAATTTCACAACTGTCCGGATCCAAATAGTCAAGTACCCCGTCTTCATCACAATCTCCTTCTTGTGTCTCTTCTGCCGTTGATAGTCCATCATTATCATCATCAGCATCTAAATAATTGGGAATCCCATCATTGTCCGTATCGTCATCATCTGGATTCCCATTATTATCTAAATCTTCGTCCATTGTCGTAATCCCATCTTTATCACAATCTGTTTGAACCGTTATGTTTTTCGTAATATCAGCTCCAATAAAATCACAAGGATCATTTGTGTCCGTACCTTTTAAAACTTCCATTGCATCTAATACTCCATCACCATCACAATCCATTTTAGATGTAATTGATTCCGTAATATCTTCTACATTATAGGAACATGGTTGATTGGGGTCTGTTCCTTTTGCTATTTCTACAGTATCCAACACACCATCACCATCTGTATCCAATCCTTTATTTAGGACTACAATTTTCACCTTGGCGGTATCACAATTGACAAGATCTGCTCCGTTCTCACATATTTTATAGTCTACTTCGTAACTTCCCGAAGGTGTTCCCTCCGCTACAGTAATCGTTCCGTCTGGATTTAAAGTCAATCCTGAGGGAACGTTGATTCCTGTTAAAGTAATTTCTCCTGGGTTTGTTCCGATGACAACGGGACTTCCACCCAAGGTGTCATTATCGGTGATGTCTGGTGTGCTGTCTCCTCCGGTGATTGGGCTGTCGCTATAATCATCATCTACGGCGTCTATTGGATTGGCTACAGTAATTTTCACCTTGGCAGTATCACAATTGGCAGGATCTGCTCCGTTCTCACATATTTTATAGTCTACTTCATAACTTCCCGAAGGTGTTCCGACTGCTACAGTAATCGTTCCGTCTGGATTTAAAGTCAATCCTGAGGGAACACTGATTCCTGTTAAAGTGATTTCTCCTGAGTTTGTTCCGATGACAACGGGACTTCCATCCAAGGTATCATTATCGGTGATGTCTGGAGTGCTGTCTCCTCCAGTGATTGGGCTGTCGCTATAATCATCATCTACAGCCTCTATTGGATTTGAGACAGTAATTTTCACCTTGGCGGTATCACAATTCACAGGATCTGCTCCGTTCTCACATATTTTATAGTCTATCTCATAACTTCCCGAAGGTGTTCCAACTGCTACAGTAATCGTTCCGTCTGGATTTAAAGTCAATCCTGAGGGAACACTGATTCCTGTTAAAGTAATTTCTCCTGGGTTTGTTCCGATGACAACGGGACTTCCATCTAAGGTGTCATTATCGGTGATGTCTGGAGTGCTATCTCCTCCAGTGATTGGGCTGTCGCTATAATTATCATCTACAGCGGCTATTGGATTTACAACAGTAATTTTCACCTTGGCGGTATCACAATTCACAGGATCTGCTCCGTTCTCACATATTTTATAGTCTAC
>NVRM01000054.1 GCA_002400885.1 Flavobacteriaceae bacterium | reverse complement strand
ACAATTACTAAGGGTAAATAATTTCGGTTATTTAACCACTAAATATATGAACTAAACCTAGTCCGTATGCTACAACCTGTAGCATACGGACTTTTTTTTNATTARAATTATGATAGGATTATTAAAACAAAGAGTATTAGACGGRGAATTATTAAGTTATGAAGAYGGATTGTTRTTGACGCAAGTYACTGAYAAAGARGCMTTGTATAAAGCAGCYGATGAAATWCGKGAACATTTTTGTGGAAACGTAATGGATTTATGTTCTATWACCAATGCYAAGTCTGGWGCTTGYGCCATGGATTGTAAATGGTGTAGCCAATCTAGACATTACGAAACAAAGGTRGATGAATATGARATTGTAGAYCTGAAAGAKACCGTAAAAGAAGCGGTRGAAAATGCTAAAAAAGGGGTGAAACGYCATTCTTTAGTRACYAGTGGTAGGCGTGTGAACAAYAGRACYTTAGATAAACTAATTCCTATTTACAAGGAGATAAAAAAGCAAACMGAYATTAGTTTGTGTGCATCTATGGGCTTGATMAATAAAAAACAATTGTCTCGTTTAAAAGATGAGGTAGGGATAGAACAYTAYCACTGTAATTTGGAAACCGCTCCTTCTTATTTTAAAGAATTAGTAACYACACATACCATTGATGAAAAAATTGAAACGATTAAAATAGCGCARAGCTTAAATATAAAAATCTGTTCTGGTGGGATTATCGGAATGGGTGAAAACATGGGACATCGTGTGGAGCTGGCAATAATGTTACAAGAATTAGGAGTACAATCTATTCCGTTGAACTTATTAAATGCTGTGGAAGGAACACCGCTGGAAGGAACAGAAATGTTGACGGAAGAAGAGATTTTAACTTCGATAGCGATGTTTAGATTTTTAAATCCAAAAGCCAATTTACGTTTTGCAGGTGGTCGTATGCAAATTAGAGAATTTCAGGATAAGGCTTTACATGCTGGGATCAGTGCAGCATTAACAGGTGATTATTTAACGACTATTGGTTCTAATATTGACGAAGATATTAGAGATTTTAAAAATGCTGGCTTTACCATAGATTAGTACATGAAGGACATTGATACATTGGTAGCGTTTGATAAAAAACACATTTGGCATCCTTATGCTTCGGCAAGCAATTCACTAGATAATCTCTTGGTGAAAAGGGGAAATGGTGTTTTTATTGAATTGGAAAACGGTCAAAAATTGATAGACGGAATGTCTTCTTGGTGGTCTGTGATTCACGGCTACAATCACCCTGTTTTAAATAAGGCAATGACCCAACAATTAGGGGAAATGGCCCATGTGATGTTTGGTGGATTGACGCATAAACCAGCCATTGAATTGACAGAGAAGTTGTTGAGTATTGTGCCAAAGGGATTGGAACATGTTTTTTACAGTGACTCTGGTTCGGTAGCTGTTGAAGTTGCTATGAAAATGGCATTGCAATATTGGTATGCCCAAGATAAAGGGGCTAAAAACACCTTTGTGACTATAAAAAATGGCTATCACGGAGATACTTGGCATGCCATGTCTGTCTGTGATCCCGAGACAGGAATGCATCATATTTTTAATAATAAACTAGCCATTCAGCATTTTTTACCGGCTCCTAGTTCACGTTTTGGGGATGTATTTGATGAAAATGAAATGGAGGAAGTGGTTTCTTTTTTTGAGAAAAATCATACATGTTTAGCAGCATTTATTTTGGAGCCAATTGTACAAGGGGCAGGAGGTATGCGTTTTTACCATCCGCAATATTTGAAAAGAATAAAAGCCTTGTGCTTGCAATATGATGTCTTGTTAATAGCCGATGAAATCGCTACTGGTTTTGGACGTTCGGGGAGATTATTTGCCTGTGAACATGCGGATATTACACCGGATATTATGTGTTTAGGGAAAGCAATTACTGGTGGTTATATGTCCTTTGCAGCAACCTTGTGTACTGCAAATGTTGCGAGGGTAATTTCTAGTGCAAGTCCTGGTGTTTTTATGCACGGACCTACGTTTATGGGGAATCCTATGGCCTGTGCGGTAGCTTTGGAAAGCATCAATTTATTGTTAAAAACAGATTGGAAAGGAAAGATTGTTAAGATTGAGAAGCAGTTAACTGCCCAGTTAGAAGGTTTGAAAGCTATGGATGCCGTAAAAGATGTACGTGTGTTGGGAGCGATAGGGGTGGTAGAAATGAAAGAAAATGTAGATATGAAAATACTACAAAAGTCGTTTTTAGAACAAGGAATTTGGATGCGACCGTTTGGGAAATTAATATATACCATGCCTCCATTTATTATTTCTAAAACGGAATTAACGCAATTATGTAAGGGGATATGTAAGACTATTGAAACGGTTTATGGACAAAAATAATAATTTCAGGGACTGCTTAAGTACTTTAAAAAAACAGAATAATTTGAGGTGTATCGCTACAGATAGCTCGGAATATGCCTTGGATTTAAGTAGTAATGATTATTTAGGACTTTCCAGTGACGTACGTTTGTATGATGATTTCTTAAAGGAGTTACAACAAAATCGTTTTCCTTTTAGCGCGAGTTCTTCTAGGCTATTATTGAAAAATGCACAAGGGCATCATAATTTAGAACAGCTACTAGCGAGTTGTTATAATGCGGAAGCTTGTTTGATTTTTAATAGCGGCTATCAATGCAATGTAGGTGTTATCTCAGCTTTAGCTTCTAAAAATGATTTGATACTCGCAGACAAGTTTGTGCATGCAAGTTGTATGGATGGGGCACTGTTAAGTAAGGCAACTTTAAAAAGGTACCAACATTTAAATTACGAACATTTAGAACAGTTGTTAGAACGGTATCGAAAGGAGTATGAAAATGTTTTTATCATTACAGAAAGCATCTTTAGTATGGATGGTGATAGGGCCGATTTAGAAAAATTAGTTGCTTTGAAAAACCAATACAAGGCTTTTTTGTACGTGGATGAGGCACATGCAGTAGGCGTGAGAGGGAGAAATGGCTTGGGTTGTTTGGAAGAAGTAGGACTGATAGATCAAGTAGATTTTATTGTGGGAGCTTTTGGAAAAGCATTGGCATCTGTAGGAGGTTTTATCGTTTGCAGTGCGCTTATAAAGTCATTTTTAATAAATCATGCCCGCTCTTTTATGTATTCAACTGCCTTACCTCCGGTAAATATTGCATGGACGCATTTTGTAGTTGAACGATTATCCGATTTTAAAATTCGGAGATTGACTTTAGAGAATACAAGCCGAGAATTTTCAAATTTAATAGGGGTGAAAACTCAAAGTAATATTATACCCTATATCGTAGGAAGTAATTCTCATGCGATGGAATTGGCCTCCAATTTAAAAAAAGAAGGATTTAATGTGCTTCCAATTAGAACACCTACCGTACCTGAAAATACTGCGAGATTGCGATTTTCTCTGGCGGCAAATCATTCTATAAAAAACTTACTTCCAATAAAAAATATACTGATAAAATATGAAAACAAGATGGTTAAATAAAGAAGGGAATACGGACTGTATTTTGTTTTTTAATGGATGGGGAATGGATGAAAACACCGTGAATCACTTGGATAGAAAAGGGTTTGATATCTGTATGTTTTATGATTATAAAACTATCCATCCCGAAGAAATAGCGTTGTCTTCCTATTCAAGAGTCTATGTGGTGTCTTGGTCTTTAGGAGTTTGGGTGACGGGTTTTGTGATAGACGCCTTAGGAGTTAATGTTTCAAAATCTATTGCTTTAAATGGTACACAGTTGCCTGTAGATCTATGTTATGGGATTCCTCCTCAGGTGTTTGAAAACACGTTTACAAATTGGGATGAGCGGAATAGGAAAAAATTTAATCGTCGTGTTTTGGGAGGGAAATCGGCTTTTGAATTGTATGAACATAAATTAGTATCTCGGAATGTTGTAGAACAGCAAGTCGAATTAGGAGTGATTTTAAAGTTGGTAAAACAAACAACAGTCACTAATTTTTGTTTTGATACGGCTTTGATTGGACAGCAGGATTTGATATTTTCTCCAGAAAATCAATGGGAATTTTGGAAAAGAAAAGCAATGGTGGTTGAATTCATGCTACCTCATTATCCCTTTAATTATTTTAATAGTTGGAAACAAATTATAAGTCTATAGTATGAATTGTACAGACAAAGAACTCGTAAAGAAGTGTTTCAATAAAAATTTTGAAACCTATCATGAAAAAGCGATAGTACAACAGGAAATAGCTTTAGAATTAACAGACATGTTACGTGATTTAGGGATTGAATCTATCGATAAGCTATTGGAAGTAGGTTGTGGAACGGGTTTTTTAACCCAACATTTACTAGCTGATATAGAGGTGTCTCATTATTATTTAAATGATTTAGCAGAAGTTGCTTATTCTGAAAACGTAGCTTTATTAAATCCTAGAAAGGAACAGCAATTTATTTATGTTCCTGGAGATGCAGAAAAGATAAGCTTTCCTAAGGGTTTAGATGCCATTGTTTCTACTTCTACTATACAGTGGTTTAATGAGCTTCCTTGCTTTTTTGAAAAAGTAAATAGTGTATTAAATAAGAAAGGGCTTTTTGCCTTTAGTACTTTTGGTCCTCATAATTTCAGGGAAATTAAGGAGGCCTCTTCTATCGGTTTAAGCTATAGATCATTGAGTGAACTAGAGCAATTGTTACGTCCATCATTTGAAATTTTAGAAGCGAAAGAGTGGTTGGTAGAAAAAAAGTTTTCAAACCCGATAGAAGTGTTAAGACATATGAAATTAACAGGGGTAACCGGGCTAAAGAAATCATTTTTCGGAAAAGAGAAACTACAAGCATTTATCAAAACATACCAAGAACGTTTTTCAAATAAAGACCAATCGGTAAATTTGACCTACAATCCAATGATCATCATAGCAAAAAAGAAATGAAAAAAAACGAATATTTTATTAGTGGAATAGACACGGATTGTGGCAAAACATATATCACAGGCTTGTTAGCAAAGCAGTTGAAAAACTCAGGTGTTCATGTGATCACCTCAAAATTAGTACAGACAGGTTGTGTCGGAGTTTCGGAAGATATCATTGAGCATCGTAGACTCATGGAGATCGCATTATTGCCAGAAGATATAGACGGAACTACGTGTCCGTTTGTGTTTACATTTCCTGCATCGCCACATTTGGCTACGGAAATAGATAAACGAAGTATTGATTTTGAGGTAATACGTAGCGCACAAAAGAAATTATGTGCCAATTACGAGTTGGTTTTAGCAGAAGGAGCTGGTGGCTTAATGGTGCCCATCACCGAAAATTACTTGACCATAGATTATATAAAGGAATATAATTTACCGCTTATTTTAGTGAGTTCTTCTAAGTTGGGAAGTATCAATCACACCTTATTGAGTATTGACTTATGCCTACAACGTGGGGTGTATTTACACACGGTTATTTACAATCAAATGCCTGGGGATGATACAACAATAGCAAGTGAGTCTTTTGCGTATTTTAAACGCTATTTGGACAAACATAGTCCAAGTACTCAATTACTACATGGAGATAATTTGGATGCTATATCACTAGGTTTTTAGTATATTTGGAAATCATTGGAGGTAAAAGGCAACAGTAATATGCAAACAAAAATTAACGAAAGGGAAAATACGATACTTTCTTTTAAACCAACACTGAAAGAGGATCATAAAGGGCTTGAGAAAAGAATTCGTAAGCTTAAAATCTCAGTTGTTTTTAATTTAATAGTTACCTCATTAGCTGTAGGTGCAATAATTGTGTCAATCCTCTTAGGTTTATTTGATTACGAGTTTCTTATATGGGAAAAATCTGCATTGTTGGTTTTATTAAGTGTAAGTTTTATGTTAAACCTTCCAAATCAATGGTATGAATTAAAATTATCTAAACACCTTAAAAACATTAATTCAATATCCGATTTTAAGGGGCTTGATGCACTAAATTTAGGGTTGAAAATTCTAATTGAAAAAATAAATAATAGATGGAAAAATGCTTGGATTGAATTAGTATTAGGTGTCATTATCATGCTTATGGTGTTTGTGAAAATGATATATGATAGCAATAATCCTTATTGGAATTACATGAAATTACCTGTGGTTTTATTTTATGGAATTGTATTGGTTCGTTTTATGAGTAGGAATAAGAAACTGAATGAAAACATAAAAGAAACAGAAAAGTACTGTGCTTAATAAGATGTATGAATCATTGTTGTTTTAAAGGGAATACGTTTTGTATATAGCCTGATTTTTACCTTTTATAAACTTCACGAAAAATATCAGTAAATTTAGTGTTGGAATTTAATAGCTATGTTATCCTGTTTTCAATATCCATTCGTTGATGTAACTCGAATAATCTCAATTTTATGATTCTCTTGGTTTATTTTATAGCATATAAAATTTAACTTTAGTTTTGAAATAGCCATTTCTGACATCGCTACTATCTTTTCCGTTTTCAGGTCTAAGGGGAATATATTCAATTTCTTCAATAATTTGGTTATATATCGGTCGGCTTGTTCAATAGACCAATTTTTAAATGTGAATATCCAGCTTTTTCAAGATCTATTCCTGCTTCAATACTTATTTTACAATTCGTCACTAGCATATTTAGTTAACATTGAGTTTAGGAATTCCTCTATCAACTCTTTTTTCTTGTTTTCTTCTTGTTCAAATAATCGTAAAGCAGTTCTGATAACTTCACTTGCAGAAGTGAACCTTCCCGTTGTTATTTGTTCATGGATAAAATTGTTAAAGTAATCTCCTAATAAAATAGCTGTATTCTTCGCCATAATTACTAATTTTTACAAATACACCAATTCTTGGTGTTAATTACAAATCGCTTAGGTCTAGTGGATAATAGCAGATAAGTGTCCTGATTGATTGCCTGTTTTAAGGTTAAATACGTTGCTTGTATTTGGACTGTTATTATTTAATTGTACTCCTATTGTTAACTCGAATGCCCATTAAAAATCAGTTATCAATACAATATTCGCATATAACACGCGTATTTTCACATTTTAAGAGCTATTGGTTTGAATTTCTTATATTTGAGTAATTCAAAAAATATGGTAATTCACAAAACATACAGTATTTATACTAAGTCGTACAGACAATTGTTTGAGTGCCTCATGTTTTTTGATGTCTGTGTTTAAAACACCCCTTACTTTTTTAATTAATTATCAGGTTTTATACCTGTCACCTCTTGTTTTAAAATATATGAAAACCGTACACAATACACTCACACAACCAGAAAGACCTGCATCTGCAGAAGGAAATTTTTATACGCCTTTAAAAAATAATATTGGCCCTGGAATGAATGCCCGCGTTCAAAGACTTCGTAAATTAAGTTTTGATGCGGAACCAAGTTTGTCCATTGAACGAGCGCAAATTCAAACCGATTTTTATAAAATAAACTACGGAAAATATGCCATACCTATATTAAGGGGATTGAACTACCTTAATATATGTGAAAAGAAAACTATTTATTTTGGAAAGGACGAATTGATTGTAGGAGAAAGAGGGCCGGCGCCAAAATGTGTGCCTACTTTTCCGGAATTGACCTGTCATAGTGTAGAAGATTTTCATGTATTGAATAAAAGAGACATGCAACCTTATACTATTTCTCAAGAGGATATAGACACTTATGAGCGTGATATCATTCCGTATTGGGAAGGGAAAACCATTAGAGAACGTATATTTAGTCATGTTCCAATTGAGTGGAAACGCGCTTACGAAGCTGGTTTGTTTACGGAGTTTATGGAGCAACGTGCTCCTGGACATACGGCCTTGGATGGTAAGATTTACAAAAAAGGAATGCTCGATTTTAAAGTGGATATCCAACACGAAATTGACAAACTCGATTTTTTAAATGACAAACATGCGACGGATAGAAAAGAGCAATTAACAGGAATGTTACATTCTTGTGATGCCGCTATTGTTTTTGCAGAACGCCATGCCGATAGGGCAGAAGAAATGGCCGCTGTTGAAACGGATGAAAACAGAAAATTAGAGCTATTAAAAATAGCCAAGGTATGTCGTTGGGTACCTGCAAATGCTCCGAGAACGTTTCACGAAGCAGTTCAAATGTACTGGTTTGTTCATTTAGGGACCATTACAGAGTTAAATGGTTGGGATGCGATGAATCCTGGGCATTTTGACCAACATTTAACGCCTTTCTACGAAAAAGAAATTGCAGAAGGAACCTTAACTAGAGATCAGGCAAAAGAAATATTAAGCTGTTTTTGGATCAAGGTAAACAATCATACCGCACCTCCAAAAGTGGGGATTACGGCCAAAGAAAGTGGGACATACAATGATTTTACGAACATAAATATAGGTGGTGTAAAAATCGATGGTTCTTGTGGGGTAAGTGATGTATCTTATATGATGCTAGAAATAGTAGAGGAACTTCATGTATTACAGCCTGGAAATTCGGTACATGTAAGTGCAAAAACACCAGAACGATTTTTAAGAGAAGCCGCTAAAGTAATCCGTCAAGGACATGGATATCCATCTGTTTTTAATGCCGATGTGTATATTCAGGAAATGCTGCGTCAAGGGAAATCATTGGAAGATGCTCGTGAAGGAGGATGTAGTGGTTGTATTGAGGTAGGTGCTTTTGGAAAAGAAGCCTATGTGCTTACGGGCTATTTAAATGTGCCTAAAATTGTGGAAGTAACCTTGAATAATGGAATCAATCCTGTCACGGGTGAAATTGCAGGAATTCAAACAGGAGATCCTCGCGATTTTAAGGATTTTGAAGAATTGTACCAAGCCTTTTTAAAACAACTTAACTTTATCGTTGAGCAAAAAATATTAGTCAGTAATTATATAGATCGCATGTTTGCCAAGTACAGTCCAGCTACATTTTTATCTGTGGTGATTGATGATTGTATTACCAAAGGACGTGATTATTACGATGCAGGGCCTCGTTACAATACAAATTATATTCAGTGTACGGGATTAGGAACGGTGACGGATAGTTTAGTAGCCTTAAAAAAACATGTTTTCGAGGATAAAAACTTCACTATGGATGCGGTATTAAAAGCCGTGTCAGAGAATTTTAAAAACGACGAAATCATGCGTCAAACCATCTTAAATGACACACCGTTTTATGGGAATGATGCGGATTATGCAGATGATGTTGCTTTAAGAGTATACAATGATTTATTTGATGCTATTGATGGGAAACCTAACACAAAAGGGGAATCATTTCACTTAAATATGTTGTCTACTACCTGCCATGTGTATTTTGGTAAAGTAATGGGAGCCACACCTAACGGACGTTTGGCTCAGAAATCTATTTCAGATGGAACTTCGCCATCTCATGGAGCAGACACTAATGGACCTTCTGCGGTGATAAAATCATTGACTAAGTTGGATCATATAAAATCTGGAGGAACGCTATTGAATCAACGTTTTTTACCGAGTTTATTAAAACGTGATCAGGACTTGAAAAAGTTAACCCAATTAATTCGTTCTTATTTTGCCATGGGTGGACACCACATTCAGTTTAATATTGTGGATACAGCTACTTTATATGCAGCCCAAGAAAACCCAGAAGACTATAAGGATCTACTAGTTCGTATGGCAGGATATAGCGATTATTTTAACGATATGAATGCGGATTTACAGCAAGAAGTAATTGATAGAACAGAAAATGATTCGTTTTAAATGAGTACAGGTTTAATTTTTGACATTAAAAAATATGCCATAAATGATGGCCCTGGAATTCGCTTAACGGTGTTTTTTAAGGGCTGTAATTTGGCCTGTCAATGGTGTCATAATCCAGAAAGTATTTCGGTGAAAAGGCAAAAAATGTACAATGCTACCAAATGTATTGGAAGTAAAAAATGTTTGGATAATTGCCCTAATGATGCTTTAATTTTAACAGAAAACGGAATTGTTACAGATGTAAATGCCTGTAATTTATGTGGAATATGTGCGGATGTTTGTCCAACGAAAGCTTTTGAAATGCTGGGGGAGTTTAAGCCCTTGGACAATTTGATGAAAATTATAGACAACGAGGCCATATTTTTTGATCAGTCGGATGGAGGGGTCACCTTTTCTGGCGGAGAACCGTTATTACATGCCGATTATTTAATAGCAGCATTAAAAGAATGTGGAAAACGCTATTACCATAGAGTGGTGGATACTACCGCATTTTCTAGTTTGGAAACCATTTTAGAAGTGGCTGATAACACGGAAATGTTTTTGATTGATTTAAAATTGATGGATGATGCACAGCATAAGAAATTAACGGGGGTCTCTAATCGGAAAATTCATAATAATATTAGAGAAATATCCAAAAAGGAAGTCGATATTTTATTTAGAATGCCCGTGATTTCTGGAGTGAATACTGCGGATGAAAACACAGTAGCAACGGCTAAATTTATAAATTCATTGGAAGGAGAACGTCGTATTATTAATTTACTACCATACCATAGTATTGCTGAAAACAAATACAAGAAGCTTGGAAATAGTAAAGGTTTTACCTTGTTTGAAGAGCCTACAGACGATCAGCTTAATCATATGATTAAAGTATTTAAAGAATACGGAATACAAGCTACAGTAGGAGGTTAGTTGTTTTTAAAAGACAACTAATTTAGGGATAAATGTGATCTTAGTTTGAGTATTTAAAACAGTTATTTGAGGCATGAGTAATTCGTGTGTTTTAAAAAAGGGTATTAGATCCTTTGGTATTGAATTACTGGAGGATATCGTCATCAATCCAATGCTTATAAGGAGTGTTTTTTGTAAAGATATTTTAGACATCTCGTTGGTGTTTATAGTAAAAATGAGCTAATTATCTTTCTAATTATAAACCGAATCTAACAAAGGTGTATTTGAGTGTATGAATGGTATTTATGAGTAGTGGAACTGATTTAGTAAAAAAAAAAGACTTTGATACATATTGTATCAAAGTCTCTTTTTTTTAGGAGGAATAAGTGAATTATCTAAAACTCCATTGCTTATAACTATCCGATTTTTCTATTATGTTTTCTATGTTATCCGGTAAGTTAGGAAAGAAATCAATTCCTGTGATTTGTTCAATCATATCTATAGAAACTACAAATTCATACAGTGGTTTTTTACTTTCCTTATGAGGCATTAAAAATGCAATAGCTTTTACTTCAGGTTGGGTATAGTCCAATAATATTTTGTAAAAATGAGTAGGTACACTCACTTTTTCATCACCGATGGTTTTTAAATTCTCTTCTAAAACACCGCCCGTAATTACATATAATTTGTCATATTTATTTGCCCAATAACGTGTTTTCTGTTCCAGTCTATTCCAAACTCCGGCATTAAAATCATGCTTTTGAGGACTTATATTAGAGGTTAAAAAAGTGGCATCATGTGCTTTTTTTGAGAATTTACGATCTCCAGCAGGGCATAAGTGACCTTTGTCATACCCAGAGTTTTTGTAATTCCACCATTCGGCACTTTTAGTTTTTACTTTCGTGTCCGTAGTAAAATAAGGTCGTTTGTGCTTGCTACGCGAAATTTGGTTTTTGGTCAATTCATAGGCAACCCATTCTGCCTGTTCGTGCTTTTCGCTATATGATAATGTGTAATAATCATGTTTGACCACTTGGTTTGTGGTAGAAGTAGGTAAAAAATCAAATGCTTTAGTACTACTTGATGCCGTTGTATTTATGGTTTTTGTAGCCTTTTTTGTGGCGGCATCGGTTGTTTTAGTTGATTTTGAAACCGTTGTACTTGTTTCCTTACTACTGGGTGCTGTAGCTTTGGAACTGTTGTTAGTAAAGTAATACCCAATAGCGATAGCAATGGCTATAATGGTATACAGTGGGCCTTTCTTTTTCATAGTATCCTATTTCTATCCTACTTACTTGTTAAAATTATTTCTTCAAAATTTTCTGTTTTTACCAATCCATTTAAAACAACGACCATTTCACTAGGAGGGCTCGTTAGTTTTCTGAGTTTTAAATCTAACCAGGCTCCGTAAATTTTAATTTCGGCAGCTAATTTTCCGTTTTTATCATAAATATTATGTTTTAATTTCCAACGTTCTCCACCTTTGGAAACGGCTTCTAATTGTAGATCAATGGTAATGTCATCACCTAACTGAATCTCTCTTAAAAATGAAGTTTCTTCTTTGAATAAAATAGGACCTAAATTATTTTCAGAAAAAGCCTTTAAGTCAAAGCCATGTGCTTTGAAAAATCGCGCTCTCACTTCTGCTGCATAATCATTATAAGCTGTGTGACGCATATGTAGGTTTGGATCAAAATTAGCCCAAATGGTTTTGAATGTCTCTTTGTAAGTTTTCATTAAATTAATTTTGCTCTAAAATACATTAAAGATTTGGACTCTCTCTTTGAAAGCCATCAATTGTTTGGAATAAGACTTTTTTGTTTTAATATTAGTACTTCCGTAACTTGTTTTTTAGAAGGTTGTATCTAATAATATAAAACAGCCATTATTCAAATGAACAATGACTGTTTTACTACTTATAGAGTAGATGTAATCTCAATTACATCTGGAACTTTCTTAATACTTCGTGATTTTTTTTCGTACTTAATCTGCGTATGAGTCAGGTAGCTACAAAATAGTACTCGTAAAATGTTTTTTGTTTTCAAGTTAAAATGTTTGAAATGACAGAATTATAATTTGTAAGAATACCCTCTGTCTGTTTTAAATGTATGACTATGAGTGAAGAGTAGGAATAGTTGTCTTAGTAATCAAATGTGTGAATGGATGAAGTGTCATGTATATCCAATGTTTTGAATTTGTTATTGGAATAAAAAGAGATTTTTAGGGAAAGGAAGTAAGTGTTGTGTACTATATAAAGAGCCAATTTAGAGCCTAAGTAATTTCAAAAATTCAACACGTCTACTTTTTGCTACAGGTACCGAATCCGTATTACTCATTTCTACATAGCCTTCATTGAGGTATTTTGTCAAATGAGCAGTGTTGATAATATGAGATTTATGAACACTAAAGAAGTTCATTTCGGGAAGCATGTTTTTAAATTTCCCTATGTTATAAGAACTTAGAATAGGTTTTTTATTGGTTGCTACAATCAGTGTATATCCATCTACACCTTCCAAGCGAATGATGTCGTCGGATTTAAGAAAAACATAGCCTTTTTGATCTGGAATGACAATCGTTTTGTTGCTCGTGTTTTGTAAGTTATTCAAGAGTGCTTTGTTTTTATCTTTTGCATTTTTGAATTTAATTTGTTCCAATCCATTGCTGATTGCTGTGCTTAATTCTTCGTTGTCAATAGGTTTTACCACATAACCGATGGCGCAATATTGGATGGCTTGAATGGCGTATTGGCTATAAGCAGTTACAAAAATGATTTCAAAATCTGGTTTTTTTAATGCGGCTAAGACATCAAAACCTGTGTGTACAGGCATTTCAACATCTAAAAATAAAAAGTCTGGTTGTTCTGCGTTTATTATATCAATGGCTTCTGCGGGGTTTTGAATACAATGCGTGATTTCTATCTCCGGAAATAAACGATTTATTTTTAAGGCTAAACTTTCCAATGCTTTCTTTTCGTCGTCTACTATGATGGCACTATATTTCATGTCCTTGTTTTTTAAAAATGAGTGTTACTTTTGTTCCTGTCGTATTCTGACCTGTTAAATCAGATATACTGTGGCTAATATGCCATGTCTTGGCTAGGTTTATCAATCGAATGCGCTCTTGGAAGACATGAGAGGAGGTAGAACGATTTTTTTTAAGAGATTTTTGTTGAATTTCTTTGACTTTTTTTATTCCGACTCCGTTGTCACTGATCGTTACAAGAAAACTTGTTGATGAAATGTGAGTGACGGATATACTTACCAATCCTTTTCTATTGTTGTGAAATATACCATGATTTACGGCGTTTTCAACAATAGGTTGTAAGAGCATGGTTGGTAACTTTTGCTCTTTGTCTATGGCAGGGTCAAGGATTATTTTATAGTGAAAATCATCTCCAAAGCGCATTTTTTCTATTTCCAGATATTTCTCTAATAGGATCATTTCTTGGTGTAATGGAATGCTTTTTAAACTGGAGAAATCAAAAAACATACGAATGAGTTGTGCGAATTTTACCAAGTATTTTTCGGAGAGTTCTATGTCGTTTTTAGTGATGTAATATTGGATAGCATTTAAAGAATTAAATACAAAATGAGGGTTCATTTGTGAACGTAGGGCGTATAATTCAAATTCAGCTAGCTGTTTTTGTTCGTTTATGGTCTTTATTTTTTTTTCCAATTCTTTTCTTCGAATCCAGTATAAGAGGATAGCTAGCAGGGAGCATAGTAATATACCAATACCTATTTTGACCCATAGACGTTGATACCATAGTGGTGAGATTTTAAAGGTTTGTTCTTGCTTAAAAGTACCTGATTTAATTTGCAGGGTATAGCTTCCTGGCTTGAGGTCATTAAAGTTTACTAGGGTAGTTTTACCACTAGTCCAATCCTTTTGTAAAGGAGCTAAACGATAACTGTATTCGAAACTAGCTGTTGTTTTTAAAAAGTTAATGCCTCCTATTTTAAAAGTGAAATCACTGTTTTTTTCATAGTGATACCTATTGGAACTTTCTTGAATTTCTTGTTGGTTATAGTGAATGCTTTCAAAATACAAGGCTTCCATACCTGTGGAACTTTGAATGTTTTTAGGAATGATGGCGATGCCGTTTTCGGTACTTATCAATAGTTTATTTTTGTAGGCTACAATATCGTTGCAATTTTTAGATGGTAATCCGTCACTTTCTGTGATACTATTGAGGTAGTTGAAAATATTGTTTTTATAATGATAGCGAAAAATTCCTTTATTACTTGCAAGCCAAACTGTATCATTAGAAAAAGCGGCGTTTTTAACGGATAAATTACCGGATTTTTCCAGCAGTGAAATTTGATTTCCATCGCAGAAATAACTTCCAAAACCATCTGTATGAATTAGGAAGCTATTGGGAGATAGTTTGGTAAATGAAACCAATGTTTTGTGATCAAGAGCTCCTGCGAAAGCTACCGGTAATAATTGTTCGTTTTCTAGTGTTTTTAGGCCGGTGGAGGAAGCGATAAAAAGCTGTTTATTTACACTGATTAAATCATAACATCCCGGCATGGAGTAGGACTTTTGAATGCTAAAAGTGTGTGGGTCTATTTGGTGTATTCCAAAAGAAAAAGAAGTGTATATTTTATTTTTGTGATAGACCAATGTTTGGACAAGGCCAGCTACAATTCTTGTTTTGGGAGGAATGAAATAAAGATGATTGCTGGGAGGTCTAGCATTTCTAATTTTATTTTCTGAAATATAATACTCCGTATTAATTTCAGGTAAATAGGAGGCAGTAAACAAGTAAGAAGTATCATTGATAAAACGTTTGAACTGCTTGGTTATCGTGTCAAATTTATAAAATCCTTTGCCTTGTATATTTGCAATAATCTTATCTTTCAATATTTGTAAACTTCCTGTTTTTTCATTGCTAAGCTGGTATTTGATGCGTCTGTTGTTAAAAGGGGTTTTGTAAACCCCATGGTTAAAAGTGGCTAGCCAGATAGTATTGTTCTTGTCTATCATTCCAAAATGGGCATTGATGTCTTTTGGAAAAAAATAAGGATTACTTGGCATTAAGTCTTTGTCTAATGTTGCCACGACTCCTGTTCCCGATAGCTGAAGACTCCCATTGATGTTTTTTATGCGAGCGTGTTTTAGAATCGCAATGCCCAGTGATTCTTTATAATTACAGTAGGTAGTTTCTAAACTGTTTAAATTCAGAATGAGGTATTCTTTGGGGCTTACCCAGCTGAACAGACTGTCGTTTAATTGAGATCTACCTCCGCTGGAACTAAGGGTTTTGGATAGTTCTATTGTTTTTTTAACTTCGTTGTTTTTATTGAATACTTGTACAGTGAAGTTGTTTTTTTTAATATCTTTTGTTTTATGAATAGTAAAAAAACCAACTTCAGAATGGTGCACTAAATGAGTGCTTTTTTTGTTTTTTATAAGAGGTTTAGGGATTAAATTCCACTCTTTATTGTAAAGAAAGTGTTCGTTTTTCGGACCTGTTGGGTACACATTATCTCCAGATTGATTGGTGAAAATAGGGTTCATCATTTTTTTTTCCTTACTAAAAAAACGATAGACACTGTCCTTTAAAATATAGCCAAGGCTACTAGATTTCGTTAAATACCAAATTTTATGATCGGAGGTAGTTCTAGCGTCCCAAATATGATTATTCGGAAGTCCATCTGCAGTAGTAAATGTATTAAAGTCATTGCCATTGTATTTCACCATCCCCTTGTCTGTTAAAAACCAAACAAATCCTTTGGAGTCTTGTGTAATGGTGTACACATGGTTGGATGGAAGTCCGTTTTTGGTGTTGTAATTGGTGAATTCTTGGGCATTAGAACCACTCCATACAAATGGAATGATACATAGCAAAATATAAACTTTTAAGTTTTTCAAATTATACAAGGTGTGTTAATTACTTACAATATCGCTAATTTTTGATTGCCCGCCATCTTTAGTAAATGCTTTTATAGCATAACTGTTCTCTTTTATACGAGAGTTCTCATCAAAAAATAAGTTTTGTGTGTTTTTGTACTGTACTAAATTACCTTTTTTATTTTTCTTGTAAATAACAAAGTAGGTGTTTTTGGTTAAGTTTTCATATTCCCAATGCAATGTGATTTTTTCTTTTTCTTTTGAAATACGTAGGTTTTTTACGGGAGGTCGTACACCATCGTCGTATGGTTTTCCATAAATAGGAATAGCATAGTCGGAGTATAAGTCACTGTCGTCTTTAGCTCTTAAAGAATAATAATATTTAATGCCTTGTTTTAAACTAGTATCCTTAAAGGAGCTTTTGTCTAATGGGAGTTCACTTAGGAATGTCCAAGGCGCTTCCAATGCTAGTTTTCTATATAAATAATGCGCTACAACGTCCTCACTTTTACTCAATACAAAATAAAGTTCTATAGCATCTGTTCCTGTTTTTATGTTTTTAAAAACGGGTGTGGTAGGAGGAATTATATCAGGCCTTTTTACTTTGAGTACCTCGGAGAACTCCGATTGATTAAAATTATAGTCTAATGCTTTTATTTTATAATAAATATAGGGCGTTAAAGAGTTTATTGTAACCGTATCTTTAAAAACCGTTTGTGCTTTTTGAAATAGGGTGTCTTTTTCGTGGAACCCTTCTTGAATAGCAGAGAATTCATGTTTGTCACTGTTAGCTCTAAATAAGCGATAGCCCATTAAATCCTTTTCTTTGTTTAAAGTAATGTCCAAGGTAACAATCCCTACTGAATCTATTTTTCCGGAAATAAAAACAGGTTTCTTTGGAGGAATGGAATCTATTAAAGTAACGAAAAAAGGATTTGAAGAACTGATATTTCCACTGGTATCTATGGCCTGTACTACATAATAGTTTTTGTTTTCTCTACTAAATGTTTTGTCAATATAACTAGTGGCATTTTTAGGTAATAATTTACCATGCAAGAGTTGAAACTTACCACGGTTTTTAGTTCCTCTAGCCACAACAAACCCCTTTAAATCTCCTTCAATGGGTGTTGGTATTTTCCATGTTAAGTGTACTTCTTCGGGTTTTATGTGTTTTACAGATTGGAGTGATGGTTTTTTAGGGGCGGTAAAATCACGTGGCATTCCTGTTGCTTTTCCGAAATATATTTTTTCTCCATAAATATTGAATCCATAAAATCGATATTCATAAGTGGTGTAATTTATTAAGTTTTCGTCGGTGTAACTGTTTCTTATAGAATTAGCTTGAGATCTTAGTTTGATGGTTTTATTGAGTAGTTCAAATTTTCCTGAGGCAGGGTTTTTTCTTTCTACATGTACTCCAGAAATACCACCAGTTTCATCCCATATAAATGTTAATTTTTGATCCCAAGTTTTTACAAATATGTCATACTTGTTGTTAATGGAGTCTGCTGTTACAGTTTCTATATCATAAAAAAGACTATTTACGGGACGTCCCTTCAGTGCTTCTTTTAATTTTATTCTATAGATATATTTTTTCTTAGGAGTCGTTGTTTTGTCTTGATAAGAGAGCCCTAAAGCCAACATTACTTTTTTGTTTTTTATTGCGTTCATTAAAAAAATGATGAATTGAAAGTCTTCTTTGAATTTTTGTTGTTTCATTTCCTTAATTCCTTTGTCAAAAGAAAAGTTTCCACCTGTTTGTTTATTTCTTCCGTCATAAAAACTCTTGGCAAATGATAGTACTTTTTTTTCTTCTAAAGTACTGGTTTCAATTAAGTCTTTCCATTCCCTTTCTGAATACGGATGGACTTCATCAATTTTCGTGAATTTTAATTTATCTATAGATGTAATGGAATCATTTAAATCAGCTCTTTCTATGATATAGCCATGTTTTAGTCCTTGATATAATACATTGTTTTTGTCAGGGAAATAGACCAAATCTACTTGACTGTTGTTATATCTTCCAGTGATATTGATTGTGCTACTAGGGGCTGTCTCCGTTTCTTCTTGAGCGTAAGTTGTAGCGGAAAAGAAGATCACAATAATTATGAATATTATATTTTTCATGATGTTTATTTTATCTGTTAATACTTTTTACTGCGATGGTATTATATTTTATTTTTAACTTCTTTCGCTTGGAACTTACTTTTCTTAGTACGTTGCTTTTCTTTTGTTTTTACGTTTTTGGTATGTATTTGTTTATTAAATGATGTGTTTTTTCTTTTCTTGAATGTATTTGTTTTAAAAGTTGGTTTTGTTGGTTTTGAAGAGGATGAATTCCTAGTATTACTGTTTTTTGTAGCCTTACTATCTTTAGATACACGTGCAAGGACTCTGTTTCCTGTTCTAAATAATTTTGTTCTTGTTTCAGTTACCGGGTTGTTATCTGAATCTAATGCAGCTGCCCATGTGTTTGATTTGTATTCTTTTAAGGTAGCTGTTACAATTATTTTATAAGTTTTGTCAGGTGTTAAAGCATTTATAACAGGAGCTGTTTCTGGAGGTAAGCTTTCGTAATTGGCCGTTCCAGATTCTCCTTCCTCTTCTTCTTC
>NVRM01000053.1 GCA_002400885.1 Flavobacteriaceae bacterium | reverse complement strand
TGCAGCAACCCAGGCAGTTGTCCAGCAGAGCTGTAATGAGTATCCTCCAGTTGGGCGGTTTATGTTTAGAATGTCACCGAGAAGGTAGAGGTTAGGATGTGATCGGGAAGTCATATTAGAGAAGTTTACTTCCTCAAGCTCAATACCTCCATCAGCAATTACAGCACGACCCATTCCTAGCGTTCCTGTGATCATAAATCCAAGTGTCTGCATTGTCTTTACGAGTCGTTTACGCCCTTCTTTTGAGACTGAGTGTACACTCACTTCTCCAAGTGAAGGGTCTGCTAAATATATAACAGTGTGTGCAAGATTTTTTGGAAGCATTTCTGGGAGAACGTTACGTAGTTTTTTATTTTTATTCTTATCAAATAGTCTTACCAGTCTTTTGTCTAAGTCGCCTGCGTTAGTATCAGGGAAGAGGTTAATTTCTGCATGCACTGGTCCGCGCTTCAAGAGTCCGCGTACTTGTGATGCAAGATTTAATACAAGCGGTCCTGAGATACCAAAGTGAGTAAAGAGGATCTTTCCTTTCTTTTTGATCTTAGTTACACGATTGAGGCTAAATCGGATCTCCATAAAAGAATGCGAAGTACCTGAAAGTCGGTGTACCCATTTTGCATTTGTTTTCAACGGTACAACATTCGGGTTTGATTCAGCAACGCTGTGATCTGTATCACGTAGCATTCGGCAAGAAACAGGAGACAAGACTTATGACACGATGTTAGACAACGTCATCCGCATAAACGGGGCCTATCAACTAACAACAAACATCCAGCAACTAGTAACAACCAACAACCAAATTGATGAAAAAAGTATTATTTATAGATAGAGACGGAACCTTAATAAAGGAACCTGCAGATGAACAGATAGACAGTTTTGAAAAACTAGTGTTTTATCCGAAAGCCATCTATTATATGGCGAGAATTGCTGAAGAAATGGATTTTGAACTGGTGATGATTACCAATCAAGATGGTTTAGGGACGGAAGTGTATCCAGAAAACACCTTTTGGCCTGTTCATAATTTCGTCATGCAAACTTTTGAGAACGAAAATGTAGTTTTTAAAGACGTGTATATTGACAAGACCTTTCCAMGGGAGAATTCTCCYAACAGAAAACCGAATACGGGCTTGTTAGGYAAGTATTTCTCTRAGGACTATGATTTACAAAACTCGTATGTTATTGGGGATAGRTTGACRGATATTCAATTGGCAAAAAACTTAAATGCTCAAGGGATATTTATCAATGACAATTCGTTATTAGGTGCAGACGAAATTTCTGTAGATCGCAGTGARTTGGATGCGTTTATWGCCTTGGAAACTAYSGAYTGGAAGGCTATYTAYGAGTTTTTAAAGTTAAAAAACAGAAGGGCSTCTATYAGTAGRAAAACCAATGAAACAGMYATCAATATASAATTGAAYCTRGATGGTACGGGAATCGCGAAGATYAGCACAGGCTTACCKTTYTTTGAYCATATGTTGGATCAAATAGCGCGTCATGGCCAAATGGATTTGGAGATTCAAGTGAAAGGAGATTTGGAGGTAGATGAACATCATACYATAGAAGATACGGCTATTGCCTTAGGGGAAGTGTTTAAKAAAGCCTTGGGGAATAAGTTAGGCATAGAGCGCTATGGGTTTTGCTTGCCGATGGATGATTGTTTGGCACAAGTAGTAATTGATTTTGGYGGTAGAAATTGGTTGGTTTGGAAWGCGGAGTTTAAACGCGAAATGATAGGGRAACTYCCTACRGAAATGTTTGTTCACTTTTTTAAGTCTTTTAGTGATGGCGCTTCKGCGAATCTAAATATTAAGGCAGAAGGAACGAACGAGCATCATAAAATAGAAGGGATTTTTAAGGCTTTTGCTAAGGCCCTGAAAGCGGCAGTAAAAAGGGATTCAGAAAAAATGATTTTACCAAGTACTAAAGGAATGCTTTAAAGAGAGACCTATGAAATTAGTGATTATAGATTATGGAGCTGGGAATATAAAAAGTATTCAATTTGCTTTTAAACGCCTTGGAATAACAGCTGTTTTGTCAAATGATGAGGTAGCGATAAAAAATGCAGATAAGATTATTTTTCCAGGTGTTGGAGAAGCGAGTACTGCCATGGCGAAGTTAAGGGATTCAGGATTGGATACCTTAATTCCTACATTGACACAACCTGTTTTAGGAATCTGTTTAGGCATGCAATTAATGTGTAAAAACAATGAAGAAGGTACTAGTAAAGGCTTGGGTATTTTTAATGTAGATGTTGTTCGTTTTTCAAATGCGGTAAAAGTTCCTCAAATAGGATGGAATCAATTATCAAATTTGTCGTCTCCATTATTTAAAGGGATTAAAGAAATGGAATATCAGTATTTTGTACATAGTTACTATGTGCCGAGTACTCCCCAGCAGATTGCTTCCTGTACGTATGAATTCGACTATGCAGCTGCTTTGCAACATGAAAACTTTTACGGGGTACAATTTCATCCGGAAAAGAGCGGAGAAGCAGGAGAGAGACTCTTAAAGAATTTTATCAATTTATAAAAAAAAGACCATGAGAATAATACCAGCAATTGATATTATAGAAGGGAAATGTGTGCGTTTATCTAAAGGGGATTATAGTACCAAAAAAATATATAGCGATGCGCCCTTAGAGGTAGCCAAGCAATTCGAAGCCCACGGAATTACAAGCCTGCATTTGGTAGATTTGGACGGAGCAAAATCCGATACGATTGTGAATTATAAAGTATTAGAGCAAATTGCTACAAAAACGAGCTTAAGTATTGATTTTGGAGGTGGGATTAAAAATAACGAATCCTTAAAAATAGCTTTTGAAAGCGGTGCGCGACAAATTACAGGGGGAAGCATCGCAGTTAAAAATGAAGCCCTTTTTACGGAATGGATCGCCAAGTACGGGAATGAGAAAATGATATTAGGCGCGGATGCTAATAAGGAAAAAATTGCCATCAGTGGATGGATGGAAGAAAGTGACCTTGACTTAGTTGATTTTATCCAAAAATACATGGAGAAAAGCATCGAATATGTGATCTGTACCGATATAGCGAAAGACGGAATGCTGATAGGACCTTCCTTTGAGTTGTATCAAAAGATAATTAAAAAATGTCCAGGTATTAAATTGATAGCAAGTGGTGGTATTTCTACTTTTGATGAGCTCCCGAAGTTAGCCGAAATGGGCTGTGAAGGAACCATCATAGGAAAAGCGATTTATGAAAATAGAATTAGCTTAAAACAATTGGAAAATTTTATTATAAATAGATTTTAGTATTGAGATTTTAGAAATTAGATAAAGAATGAAAAAAAAGACATCTAATAATCTTCCCTTCGGGGAGATACCGAAGGCAGAGGGGCAGTTGGCAAAACGAATCATCCCTTGCTTAGATATTAAAAATGGACGTACCGTAAAAGGTGTCAATTTTGTAAATTTAAGAGATGCTGGGGATCCGGTAGAACTCGCGAAGTTATACAGTGAGAACGGTGCCGATGAATTGGTGTTCCTAGATATTTCAGCAACTGAAGAACGCCGGAAGACACTTAGGGATATGGTGCTTAAAGTAGCGGAAGCGATTAACATCCCCTTTACTGTGGGTGGAGGTGTATCATCCGTTGCAGATGTAGACATTCTGTTAAAAGCGGGAGCGGATAAAGTAGGTGTAAATTCTGCGGCTATAAAGCGCCCCGATTTAATCAACGAGTTGTCTCAGAAATTCGGAAACCAATGCATTGTGGTTGCTATTGATGCTAAATTGATCCATGGGAATTGGAAAGTACATTTGATGGGAGGGAAAGTTCCCACGGAATTGGACTTATTTGACTGGGCTCAGGAAGTAGAAAAACGAGGCGCTGGTGAAATACTATTCACTTCTATGAATAACGACGGAACTAAAAACGGTTTTGCGAATGAGGCCTTGGCAAAAATGGCTTCCCTAATTAATATACCTATCATCGCATCAGGAGGTGCCGGAACCATCCAGCATTTTGCCGATGCTTTTATCAAAGGGAAGGCAGATGCGGCATTGGCGGCAAGTGTATTTCATTTTAAAGAAATTGAAATAAGTGATTTAAAACAAGCATTAAAAAATCAGGGAATTCCTGTGAGATTGTAATAGCTTAATAAATATAAAATAGTATGGAAATTAAATACGATTCAAACACAGGCTTGATCCCTGCAATTATTCAAGATGCAAGCACACAAAATGTGTTGATGTTAGGTTATATGAATGCCGAGGCTTATGCGAAGACCATTCTTGAGAAAAAAGTAACATTTTATAGCCGTACTAAGCAACGCTTATGGACAAAAGGCGAAGAAAGCGGAAATTTCTTAGGCTTGGTATCTGTTAAAAATGACTGTGACAATGATACGCTACTTATTAAGGTGAATCCCGCAGGTCCTACGTGCCATAAAGGGACAGATACGTGTTGGGGTAGTAAAAACACCGCTGATTTCGGTTTTGTGTCTCATTTAGAAGCAGTCATTGATCAACGTAGAACAGCCGCTGACGGTAAAAAATCGTATGTAGCAAGTTTATTCGAAAAAGGGATCAATACAATTGCTCAAAAAGTGGGAGAGGAAGCAGTAGAAGTTATTATAGAAGCAAAGGACGATAACGATGATTTGTTTTTAAATGAAAGTGCCGATTTATTGTTTCACTATTTGATTTTACTACAAGCCAAAGGGTTTAGATTTAAGGATGTAATTAAAATATTGAGAGGAAGAGAAAAGTAGTATTGGAACAAAAAAAACGAGTAGTAAATAGCAGCTATTATCATGCTGTTTACTACTCGTAAATATTGAACTGTAATAGGTTGTGTAATTTAAATCACCTTACTTTTTACTTCAAATTTATAACCGTTTTCTTCCAATTCTGCAAGAACAGGTTTGTAAATTTCCTCCGTGATCGGTTTTAAAACACCTTTAGAACGAATACTTCCTTCAAGGATAAGTCTAGAAGCTATTGCTGCTGGAAGTCCAACGGCTCTAGACATAGCAGAATGTCCAAACGGTCTTCCTTCAACTTTCATAGTAGCTGTTCTTTTTTCTACGCGATTTTCAAATTCTACAATGGCTTCATTGTGTACAATTATCATGTCTTTTTCATAATCTTTGTAAGACATTTTTTCTTGCATTAAATGTAGTAATACATCTGCATTGCTTCCTTTGAGCATTGGGATTTTTATAGCATCAAATAACCCTAACCATTCCAATTGTTTAAGAATGTCAGAGGATGGCTTTAATCCTAATTTGTTAGCCGTAGCTATTTTTACATCTGTATCTTCATTGGCGCCAAGTAATGACAACATAAATTGGATGTAAGTTTGACCATTTAATGGATGATTGTTTTTATCATCTAATAAATTTAAGTCCTTAAAACTTTGGATAGAGTTACAATAACCAGGATGGCGAAGAAGCCCTCTGTAAAAATCAGAAATTCCTGCTAAGTCATAATCTGCAATATAATTACTGCTATCTCTATTTGGGTATGTTTCAAAAGTTCCCAATCCTTCCACATCTACTAACCAGCTATTGTCAAATAAGTTTTCTCCTGATACGGAAACTTTCTTACCGTCTTTAATATAAACTGCAGGAGTTTGAGCTGCGGTGAGTAAGCCTCTTGGACTCCAAGAGAACTTGTATCCATAAGGATTGTTATTGTGCTCAAATGAAGGGATTCCAGATCCATAAGAAAGGAAAGACTTGATAAGCCCACCTTCTTTTTTAATTTGGTTTATCATCGTCATTGCTCCCATGTGATCAATACCTGGGTCTTCACCAATTTCATTCAAGATAATAATCCCTTTTTCTTTTGCTTCTTCATCTAAGGCCTTCATTTCAGGRCTAACATAAGAWGTGGTTACCATRTTTACTTTGTGTTTTAAGCAAGCTTTAGCCACAAYRACATGCATGCTTGGAGGRATCATGCTAACAACGAGATCTACRTTTTTAACCATTTCGTCTAATTCYGYATAGGGAGGAGCSGCATTCCATAAAACACGTTTACCTAAAGATCTTCCAGCTATAATCAAWCCAGAATGRTTGTTRTCTCTACTTGCAACGAGGACTTCATATTTACATTTATCAATAAAATAATCTACTAATGGYTTTACTACATATCCYGTTCCTAAKACTAATACTCGWTTCATACTTATATAAATTTAAAAAAAWRWRWNNGTAAGTTAATCTCGYGGATTAATAACTTTAAAAYTGCTATTTGTAACTACTGTCAATAYTTGTTGTYTTTATAGGAGACAAWCGTTGTGGTTGTGCCTATTAACATAGTTAAATATAAATATCAAAAACCAACATGAAAATAAAATTAAATAGTATATTTCGTTTATAAATCTACTTACATGATAACAGTTCAACAATCGACTTTTAATTTCTTAAAGGACATAGAGAAAAATAACAATAGAGAATGGTTTACGGATAATAAGCCTGCCTATGTAGCAGAACAAAAAAAATTACTTTCTTTTTATACGGCCTTGGAGGAAAAATTGAATGAACATGATACCATAGAGAAATTAAAGATGTTTCGCATCTATAGAGATGTTCGGTTTTCTAAAAATAAGACGCCCTATAAAACCAATATGTCTGGGCATTTTATACGTGCGACTAATCGATTGCGAGGAGGGTATTATTTAGAAATTAGACCCGGTGCCTCATTTGTAGCTGGTGGATTTTGGGGGCCTAATAAAGAAGATTTATTACGTATTCGAAAAGAATTTGAATTGGATGGCTTTGAGATTCGTGAAGTGTTAGCCGATAAAATATTTAAAGAGAATTTTGGGGAACTACGTGGAGACGGGGTAAAAACCGCACCAAGAGGATTTGAAAAAGAACATGAAAATATAGATTTGATTCGTAAAAAACAATTTATTCTAGTGCGTAACTTTACGGATAAAGAAGTATTAAGTGTTGGTTTTATGGATGAGGTGAACGCATCTTTTATTGCCATGCGCCCGTTCTTAAATTTAATGAGTAGCATCCTAACAACCGATCTAAACGGAGAATCGCTCTTTGATAGCGAATAAATACGGATAACGCCTCGTTTTGGTCAATTTCTCCCCGTTTTTTTATAAAAATCACCACACTACTCATAAAATAGAACTGTATATTTGTAGCTAATAAATTCAAGAAATGACATTAATAAAATCTATATCAGGAATTCGTGGTACCATAGGTGGTGCTACCGGAAATAATTTAACACCTATCGATACCGTAAAATTTGCGGCGGCTTATGGAACGTGGTTAAAAGACCAACATCCTAATAAGAAGTTGACGGTAATTGTTGGACGTGATGCTCGTATTTCGGGTAAGATGGTGTCTAGCTTGGTGTGTAATACACTGGTTGGAATTGGGATTGACGTAAAAGATTTAGGCTTGTCTACGACACCTACGGTGGAAGTGGCAGTGACGATGGAAAATGCGGATGGAGGAATTATTTTAACAGCGAGTCACAATCCGAAGCAATGGAACGCCTTAAAATTATTAAATAATAAAGGAGAGTTTTTAAATGCAGTCGAAGGTCAAAAGATTTTAGATATTGCAGCGACTGATGGTTCTACTTTTGCTGAGGTAGATGATTTAGGAAGCTATGAAAAACTAAAAGGTTATATGGATAAACATGTAGCTGAGGTATTGAAATTGAAATTGGTTGATGTTGAAGCGATAAAGAAAGCAAACTTTAAAGTAGTCGTAGATGGTGTGAATTCTACTGGAGGGATTGTGATTCCTGCTTTGTTAGAAGCTTTAAATGTTGAATGTATTGAGTTATACTGTACTCCAAATGGTCAGTTCCCTCACAACCCAGAACCTTTAAAAGAACATTTAGGTGCTATTTCTAAATTAGTAGTGGAAGAAAAAGCAGACTTAGGAGTGGTGGTAGATCCAGATGTGGATAGATTGGCAATTGTAAGTGAAGATGGAAGCATGTTTGGTGAAGAATACACCTTAGTAGCTTGTGCTGATTATGTATTGGGTTGCACTAAGGGAGGAAACACTGTTTCTAACTTGTCCTCTTCAAGAGCCTTGAGAGATATTACTCAAAAACATGGAGGTACTTACCAGGCAAGTGCTGTTGGTGAAGTGAATGTAGTTACTTTAATGAAGCAAAATGATGCTGTTATTGGAGGAGAAGGAAATGGTGGTATTATCTATCCAGATTCACATTACGGACGTGATTCATTGGTTGGTGTTGCGTTATTCTTATCGCATTTGGCACAGGTGAAAATGTCGTGTAAAGAATTACGTGACAGTTACCCAAGTTACTTTATGAGTAAAAATAAAATAGAGCTAACTCCAGAAATTAACGTAGATCTAATTTTGGAAAAAATGGCAGAGAAATACGCAAATGAAGATGTGAGTACTATTGATGGGGTTAAAATTGACTTCGATTCAGAATGGGCACACTTACGTAAATCTAATACAGAACCTATCATTAGAATCTATACAGAAAGTGATACGCAAGATAATGCGGATGCCTTGGCGGAACGTGTTATTGAAGAAATTAAAGCAATTATTTAATTATAAAATCGTTTTTTTTTAATGCTTGAGCATTGAAATTAAAATGACTGAGATACCTAGTAGGGTTTTATTTTCAATAGTTTTACTATAAACTATTGAAATGAACAAAATTCTATTAGGTATTTTTATGCTTTCTAGTGTGCTGAGTGTTGCACAGGATACTGCTTTTGAATTTCAAGAATATAAAAATAAAGGGAAATTTTTTGCTTATTGGGGTTGGAATCGTGTGGAGTATTCAAAATCTGACATTTCCTTCAAAGGAGACAATTACAATTTCACCTTAAAAGATGTTGCTGCTAAGGATAAAGTGAAAGCTTTTGCACTCGACCCTTATTTTCATCCTTTAAAAATTACGATTCCTCAAACAAACATGCGTATTGGGTATTTTTTTACAGAGAACTATTCCGTAAGTATCGGTGTGGATCACATGAAATATGTAATGTACAACAATAGGATGGGGACTATTACGGGGGCTATAAATACGGGAGGCGCATTTGACGGAATCTATGAGAATGATCAACTATTAGTATCGGAGGATTTTTTAACTTTTGAGCATACCGATGGTTTGAACTATGTAAATGTAGAAATCGATAGGTTTGATTCTATTGATGAGTTTTTAAATTTTAGAGTACGAGGAATAGATCTAGCAATAACAGAGGGTATAGGATTGGGATTGATGTATCCAAAAACAAATACCAAACTCCTTGGAAAAGAACGTCACGACGATTTTAATGTAGCGGGTTGGGGGGCATCTGCTCATCTAGGAATTAATATTACTATTTTCACACACTTTTTTATTCAATCGAATATAAAGGTGGGCTATATCAATATGAACAATATTAGAACGACAAATGACCGCAGAGATTCGGCCTCACAACATGTTACTTTTGTGGAGCGTACTATTTTATTTGGTGGACGTTTTTGCTTGTTTTAATTGTTAGAAGTCCCCCTTAATACCTGAGAGGCATCTTTGTGTTTAAAACGGTTATGCGTCCAGAAATAAAATTCTGGAGCCTCGCGAATTTGTTTTTCTACACGAGCTAAGAAACGATCCGTTAATTCAAAGTTTTTCATGTTTGTTGCGTCTTCACAGACCAATTCAAAAGTAGCTTCATAATAACCACGTTTTATTTTTTTGACATCTAAAAATACGGTCGCAAGGTCAAAGCGTTTGGAAAGCATTTCTGCTCCTGTGTGTACAGGAACTTTAACGCCCATAAAAGGAGCCCAATAGAATGTTTTCTTTAGTTGGGGAGACTGGTCACTTAATAAGCCATAAAAACCATTGATTCCTGCTTTTTGGTCACTAATTATTTTTGGAATTAATTTTTTTCCAGGAATTAAATAACCACCAAATCGTTCTCTAGATTTGGTAATAAAATCATTAAAATATTTATTGCTGATGGGAGTGAAAACGCCATAGCTTGGAACTTTTGTGTACATACAAAAAGATACCACCCATTCCCAATTGGCGTAATGAGAACCTAACAATACGATTCCTTTTTTTTCTGCTAATTTTGAGACGAGGTCGAAATTCTTAAATTTATAACGTTTTCTTATTTGCTTTTTACTCATGGTAAACGTTTTAATCATTTCGATAAAAACATCTACAAAATGACGGTAAAATTTACGCTGAATTATCATTAATTCCTGTTCCGATTTTTCTGGGAAGCTGAGTGTAAGGTTTTTCATGACAACTTTTTTACGATAACCAATTATATAGTATAAGAGGTAAAAAATTAAATCAGAAAAAAAGTATAAAATTCTAAAAGGTAAAAGGGAAATCCCTATGATTAAGGGATAGACAAGTATGTAGACAAGTAAGTTCATAGTCTTGCAAATATCGTATTAAATTTTATTTATAAGCGACTATTAGAACTTATTATAACATAAATTTAGTAATTTCGAAACTTAAATTTACAAGGATGAATATCAATACCGTTTTACTGATTGTAATTATTGCGAATGTTCTTTTTTCTCTAAAAGGACTGAATGATTATAGCTTTTTTGAGAAGTATAAGTTTCAAATAGGAGGAATTAAACAAGGAGAGAAAATAAGAATGCTGAGTTCTGGTTTCCTTCATGCCGATTATATGCACCTGGGGATGAATATGTATGTGCTTTATATTTTTGGGCCAGCTGTGATTGGGCAGTTGGGAGAAATCCCCTTTCTAATAGTTTACTTTGGAAGTTTATTCATTGGGAATTTACTGACCTTAAAGTATCATGGAAAAGAATTGTATTATAGTGCTGTAGGAGCGTCAGGAGCTGTGGCAGGGGTTATATTTAGCGGGATATTATTACATCCAGACATGCGATTGACGATTTTTCCTATTCCTATATCCTTACCCTCTTATGTGTTCGGGATAGGCTATCTTTTATATTCTATTGTTGGAATGAAAAAGCAATTGGGGAATGTAGGGCATTCTGCACATTTAGGTGGGGCAATTGGAGGTTATATTTTAACCTTAATTTTAAATCCAAGTGTGTTTAGTGATAATTTAAACATTGTTCTTTTAATAGGGCTGCCAATCGTACTGTTATTAATCTTTGGAAAGAAATTAGAAAAACTTTAAGTTGCGAAACTAAAGCGTATAAAAAAAGCCTCAAACAATGTTTGAGGCTTTTTTATTGAGCGAAAGACCGGGTTCGAACCGGCGACATTCAGCTTGGAAGGCTGACGCTCTACCAACTGAGCTACTTTCGCGTTACCGAGGGCAAATATACAATGGTTTTATTGTTCTGCAAGGACTTTTAAAGACTAATTTTTAAATACTTTATAAGTGGCTGTATGATAAAAGAATAAGTACTTGATTTTTTTATCTAAAAACCTTAAAGGCTTTGTGAGTACGGTAATTGGAGCTGTATTCAAAAAAATAAGGCATAAAAAAACCTCGAATAAATCGAGGTTTCTAAGAGCGAAAGACCGGGTTCGAACCGGCGACATTCAGCTTGGAAGGCTGACGCTCTACCAACTGAGCTACTTTCGCGTTACCGAGGGCAAATATACAATCCTTTTACGGTCTGGCAAGCGGTTTTGTAAAAAAAAATATTTTTTTTTCAAAGAGGGCTTTTTCATTTGGAGGCTGTGCTACTGTTCGGAATTGATCAAATAATTAAACATAAGAAGTACAGGTGTTTCACTGGGAAAAGGAGGGAGGTTTTGGTAGTATCTTTTAGTTGTTAGTCCTATTTAAAAATAAAATTTCTAGCAGGTGTGTTGTAACTTTCTCCTGTTTTACCAAGCTTATTTGTTTGAATGCTTATAAACTTGTGTAGGAATCCAAGCGGAATGACCTCAGGAGTTAAAAAAAATGTATTCACGGATGTCATTGACCTGTATCTTGTCTTTGTCCTCAAGATGTCTTCTGGCTTCAAAAGGTTGTTGTTTAGTAAAAGCGTTCCTATTGCAATTGAATCTTTAAGTACTTGGAAATAGCTCCTAGGGCTATTTTTGATGCTTTTCTTCTTGTACTAAGTACTCAGGAATGAATATGAATGGAGTGTAATAAAGAGTCTCTTTCGTGGTTTTTTTAGCTGCTAGCTTTTGAAGTATTTGAAAAAAGTGATGGGATGATTTTAAGAAAACAGATCTATGATCTTGTTTTTTTACAGGAGTACATGACTGATATATAGTTATGTGGTAAAATGAAGACCTTGAGAAGATGCTTCTTGTTTATGTCACGTGAAAAGCTGTTGCTAGGAATTGATATTTAGTTCATTGTTCTCGCAATGATAATACAGTCTTGTTTAAGACCTAGCTCAGCATTATGGAGCACCTAAAGAAGTCTGGAGTACCTACTGGAATCATTTTGTTGTAATTGCAGTATTGGACAGGAGGGGTTTAAGGAATCTAAATCCTTGAATTAAATTACGAGAGAATATCTATATGCACTTAATACGTGTGCTTCAGTAATATATAAAACGAAGAATAGCTTTTAAGTGTACACCTAAAAGCTATTGTATATAGAGTTGATATAAGAAATTCTTACTTCAATGTTTTTAATAAAAGTGTTGCAACTAACTCTGAAGATGAAGGGTTTTGCCCAGTGATCAATAAGCCATCTTGAACTGCATATGGGTTCCAATCTGCTTTCTTAGAGTAAATTCCTCCATTGCTTTTTAGCATATCCTCTACCAAAAATGGAACAATTTCAGTTAATTGAATTGCTTGTTCTTCACCATTTGTAAAACCAGTTACTTTTTTACCTTTAACTAACGGGGTTCCATCTGTGTTTTTGGTGTGTTTAAAAATCCCAGGAGCGTGACAAACAGCGGCAACAGGTTTATTATTGTTATAAAAATCTTCGATAAGAGCGATAGAGTTTTTGTCTTCTGCTAAATCCCATAGTGGTCCATGACCTCCAGGATAAAATACAGCATCATAATCTTGGTGATTTACTGTTTCTAATCGAATAGTATTCGCTAATATCTCTTGAGTTTCTTTATCATTATTAAACCTTTTAGTAGCAGGAGTTTGAAAAGAGGCCTCTTTACTTTTTGGGTCTATTGGTGGCTGTCCACCTTTTGGAGATGCTAATGTAATTTCGATACCTTGATCTTTTAAGATATAATAAGGAGTTGCAAATTCTTCAATCCAAAAACCAGTTTTATGTCCAGTATCTCCTAAATCTTCATGACTCGTCAATACAAACAATACTCTTTTTACGGAAGTGTTTTTTTGTGTTTTAGTATTTAATTCCTGTACAACAGTATTGTTTTCTTTTGTGTTTTTACAACAAGAAGAAAACAACACGATTGCAATTAGCATTATTGATATTTTTTTCATTTGAAAATGATTTGGTTTATAAGTGCAAATGTATGTTGAAAAGAAGCCTTAAAAATTGATGTATGGTAATAAACATCAATGATGTGCTAATACTTTTCTAATTCTACTTAAACTTTCGGTTGTAATTCCTAAATAAGAAGCAATGTGATAGTTTTTTACACGCTGTTCTATGTTGGGATAAGTACGAACAAATGAGACATATCTTTCTTTCGCTGATTCGGCTAAATTGGATAGTATTCTTTTTTGAAAACTAGCAAAACTCCTTTCCATCTTTTTTCTGAAAAAAGTTTCTAATTTGGGGATTTCAAAAAACAAGTCATCCATGTTTTTCTTAGAAATTTTATACAAGGTCGTGTCTTGAATACTTTCAATATTTAGGATTGCTTTATCTCCTGAAAAGAAGGCTGTATAATCACTTATCCACCAGTCTTTAATCGCAAATTGTAAGGTGTGCTCTTTTCCTGAAATATCCACATAATAGGTTCTTAAACAACCTTTTTGTACATAATATTGATGCACTACTGTTTCACCTGCTTCCAAAAGCTGAATGCCTTTATTTAACTGTATTTTTTCAAGTTTACTTTCAATGAGGTACGTTTCTTCTGTCGAAAAAGAAATACCTTTAAAAATGGTTGTTATGATGGAGTTTTCGATGTGCATTTAAATTATTGACAACGTTTGGCGACGCCTTTAGATGAGTAGATAGAAATAGGTGTTAAAATTAAAATGATGATACTGAAGTTGCTATTTCTTTTTTACCTTAAATTTAAATCAAAAGGTATCGTAGTCTTTGTTAAAAGTACTGAACTTCGTGTTAAAAAACAAACCTAGAACGGTATTTAAGTATTTAGCATCCCTAACAGAGACCTGTTTTGTCTAACGGAATCTTGTTTATTATTTGAGTACCTAGCTCTATTGTATCCGCATATTGTTTTATAGGAATAAATAGCTATGCATTGAATTTGTAGTGGCATTTGAGTTTACTATGTACGAAGCTCTATTTTTTAAGATCCTAATTAATTCCCGAGAGCGATGCTTTTAAATCTGGAGTATATAGGGATTCCATATTTTCCGTTTTTGTATGAATGTACATTTCAGCTCGCTTTGTGGAATCTAAAATTGGGGCTATTCACAGATGATAAAGCGTCCAAAGTATTCACAATAATCATAAAAAAAACGAATAACAATGCAATGTTATTCGTTTGATTTATAGCCACAAGTATACTCTTATAATTTCTTAATATTTTATACCCTGAAGGATTTCAATTGCCGCGTCTACATTTAAATGAAAATTTTCAAATACAATCTTATTATGTCGGTCTATGAAAATAAACCAAGGAGTCCCGTTTATTTGGTAGTTGTTCATGAGGTTGGAATGAGATTTACCATCATTTCCTGCATCATGTCCAAAAGGAATTCTTAAATCATATTTTTTTTGTACTTCTATAATTTTATCATAAGTGTTTTCGTCGTGGCCTTCAAAAACTGTTTGTATGGCTAGAAAAGTGACATTGTCATTCCCTTGGAGAGCTGTTACCATTTTTTTTAGATTTGGTAGCCCTATACTATGACATCCAGGACACCAATTTTGAAAACAGAATAGTACTTTAAATTTACCGTCAAAATCGGATAATTTTATTGCTGCTGTTTTGTTTCCGTCTGCATCGATCCAATCTTTTACTTCAAATTCTGCTGCGACGGTGACTCCTCTATCTATTACTTCTTTCTTCATTTTAGTGAATTTTTCGATAAAATAAATATATCTTATTTTAATTAAACCTGGTTGGAATACCTTGTTAAATCAGTTCGTTTCCTTAGGTTTAATGTGTTTTTATAATGGATTAAAACAGATGTGTTATCATAGTATCCATGCGTGTACTATTTATTTAACTGCTTTTAGGTATGGAAATTTAGTTGTAAAATCAGCTGTTTTAACATCCGTGTAATTAGGAAACGGCTTGCCTACTAAAATTTCCAAGGCTGTATCCATGGCATTGTCAGAAAGACTTCTACCATTGATTACGGGCAGAGTGTAAGAGGCAGGTGTGCCAACAATGTAAGGGATATGGTCTGGTAATAAAAGTTCCGTCATTTTTAGAGCATACGCTTTGGGGTCTGCTTGTGATTTTGAAAGCCTACTATATTTTTCTAGCATGTCTACGCAATTTTTTCTTCGTGTATTATCATCGCTAATATTTCCTGCATTTTGACGATCTCTATCGCTCATCGTTTCCATATAAAGATGCGGTAAGAGTACATGGGCAATTCTATTGATACGATGCCAATGTGCATGTTTATGCCCTTTTTCTGTTCCTTTTAATTTAGCTACAGAGGAGGCATGATAATAAATTTTATCGCCCAGCATGGTATTGGGAACATCAATAACAATTGCCACTACTTGCGAATTTTTAAAAGAGTCGTTTCCTTTATCTGAAGCGAAGGCTTTATCATCCCATTCACCTCTTTTAACCGCTTCTTTCATTTTTCCATATAAAGCAGCTCCATTACCGTTAAAAGGATCCTTCACGATACCAGACCATACTGTAATGCCATTTTTTAAGGAGATGATTTCGTTTATTTTTCCTTTTCCAATCTTTTTACCTAGTTCTCCTAGGCTAGGGTTCGCGCTTTGAGTCGAATAAATTTTTATTTTATTGGCAGAAAAGCTAAAACCTAAAGAAACACCTTTGTCTAGTCCTTTATCATAGCCAATGTGGAGTTGTCGGTAGCCCTTTTTATTTCCGAAATTTTTATAAAAGGTGGAGTCCGTAGATGCTTCTGGATTAAAATCTAAGATAAATGTTGTCATCCCAGCGTTAGAAGAAGGGAAACAATACACATCTGTCATGTCGTACATAGGGAAGTCTTTTGCCAATTTTGTTTCAAAATGATGCCCTGAGGTTAATGTTATCAAGCCTATAATTAATAGAGACCAGTACATTGGTTTTTTTAGTTTCATGTTTTTTTCTTTTAGGTAGGGCAAAGGTAGCCCAGTTAGTAATTTTACAAAATGTCCATATTTCCTTATTGTTTAACAATATTCCAGCGTGAAGGACTTCACGTGTAAAGTGAAAGTTAGGATTTCTAAAGAACACAAAAGAGGCTCAAAATAGGTTTTAAAGCTGTTTTTCAATTAAATTTCTCCTGTAATGAGAAGGCGCTATTCCCGTATGTGTTTTAAAAAACCTGCTAAAAGTATAGATGTCGCTAAAACTCAATTCGTTCGATATTTCTTTAATGGACTTGGAAGAGTTTTTTAACATGCGAACGGCTTGTAATTGTCTTCTTTCCTTGATGATTTCTAGCGGGCTTTTTGTATCGTACTTCTTAAATATATTGGAGATTGTTTTAGGTGATATATGGAGCATTTTGGCATAATCCTGTACTGTAGTAATGTCCTTGTAATTTTTTTCGATCAAATAGTGATAGTCTTTAATGAGATCTACTTCCGAATTGTTTGAAATGAATTCTATGTTTTGAATTTTAAAAAGGCGGGTAGAAAGCGCAACAATCAAATGTAAGGTGCTTTGTAATACAGGTAATTTATAAGTGTGCTGATGTTCTAATTCTTGAAGTAGAAAGTTCCAGTTGTACTCGTAAAAAGAGAGGGTTTTGTCTGTCAATGAAATTTTCGGAATATTGGAAGCTCCAAAAAACAATAAGCCCTGACATCCGAGATCAGGCTGTTTGTCATCTGTACAAAAAAAGGCATGATTGAAAGTCATAATTCGAAGTGATGAAAATTTAACATGTTCTATTTCATTGGCTTCTGTAAGGAAAAGCACACAGTTTTTTTTAATACAGACTAATTGATTGTCAATATAGAAAGCTGAGGAATCCGACAGATTCCATACAATAGAAAAGTGACCTTTCACCTGCGCATAGAATTTGTCAACTTCATTAGCATGGACTTCTGTGAGTGTGAATACTTCATTTATAGCTGTCTGATAACGTACGGGAAACATATGTTTTGAATTTAGGTATAACTTGATACTATAAAAAAGGAATGTTATTGATTCTTCAGAGCTTTCTTCACCTGCTGAATTCAGCTTATAAGCGCAATTATTAGGAATAGGCAATAATTAATTCAGTACAAATATACGGTTTTGAGATCAAAACCATTTCCGAGGTTTCTTATTTGATTTTTATTCCGCCTGTTTTAGCTCTATTCAGGGAGGTTCACAAAGTCACTTCCTATAGGGGGAATATTGCCTGCTAAGCCCGTTTAAGTTGTTGTTATAATCTCTTTTTCCTGAACGATAGAGAGCTTGTAAAAATAAATTTAGCAATTTAATTATTGACATCGGTTCACATAAGTATCGTGGTAAAAAATCTTTATTTCTTTGTGATGTACRTATGTAAGACCTGTTTTTTCTTTCAAAAACCAACTTCTATAGCTGAAGCATTCCTTTTTGTTTAAAAAAAANYAGCTTTCAAGATGTGAGCTTGAAAGCTATGCTTTATAAATAAGTTTGAATAAGGAGCCTTTGGCTTCTTGTGATGCCGCTTTTAATMGCTATTCTAGTTTATATTAGGCTGAGGCGTYATTCTTAAATAYGGTTTGAYCTCSGTATRTCCTTTGGGRAATAATGTKGGWATTTCATCATTTGTAACAGCAGGRACAATTACACAATCGTCRCCATTATTCCAGTTTGCAGGTGTTGCAACTTTATGATAAGCGGTTAGCTGTAATGAATCGATGACTCTCAATAATTCRTTAAAATTTCTACCYGTRGAGGCAGGATAAGTGAGTATTAATTTCACCTTTTTATCKGGRCCAATCACAAATACAGATCTCACCGTAAGTTTRCTGTCTGCATTTGGGTGTATCATATCRTAAAGCARGGCTATTTTACTGTCTTCATCGGCAATTATAGGGAAGTTAACGATTGTGTTTTGAGTTTCGTTGATGTCTTTGATCCATCCCTTATGAGATTCAAGGCCATCTACGCTTAAAGCGACTACTTTTACATTTCTTTTGTCAAATTCATCTTTATATTTTGCAACGGTTCCTAACTCTGTTGTACAAACAGGTGTGTAATCAGCGGGGTGAGAAAAAAGGATGCCCCAACCATCGCCGAGCCAATTATGAAAATTTATTTCACCTTCTGTTGTTTGTGCTGTAAAGTTTGGAGCTTCATCTCCTAATCTAATTGTACTCATATTTATTGTTTTAAAAATTAATACTAGTGTCTTCTTATTTGATTTGGGGAGATGATAATCCGATTGTTGTGAAGGCGTGCTATTTTACTTTTAAGTTTCGCCTTTCTTTAATTATTATTATYTACAGAAGTTTTCCGCTGTAATAGATGCTACKGATTTAATTTCTATTGYTTCTAAAACACTYTCRTACTGCTCAGCGAAACCATCAGTTGCTTTTCCTGTATCTTTTAYTAGAAGTTCTGCCATTACAGGAGTATAAGGRCTGCTTTGTTTTCCGTTTTGTTCATAATAAAGCGCACTTAGTTTTCCGTTTAAAYCATAAATCCAATAGGTTTTTARTGATCCACAAGGTTGGAATWCAGAAACTTCGTGTCCRAATGTAAGAAAYCCTTTTATGTATGTATTTGAAAATTCAATAGGTTCATTTGATAATTTTCTTAACTCATACATGTCTGCAAATAYAGAGGTGGTTTTTTTTYCGTCCTTGYCYAATAGTATTAGTTTGTTTTCTCCAACAGCATATATTGTTGTTTCTTTTCCRGAGTTTAAGACAATTTTACCGCCATCTTTGGTRAAAGAAAAAGTTCCTTTTTCACTAAAGWAACCCTCTTTCTCATCTAGATATAWATCTGACTTTTCAAAAGTGTTGTCCTTGTTGAGTTTTAGGGTCGTTAGAATCCCAGGACAACTTGCGCAAGGAAAAAAACCTTTGTAAGTTCCGTCCCA
>NVRM01000052.1 GCA_002400885.1 Flavobacteriaceae bacterium | reverse complement strand
ACTACAAATCCCCTAGTTTAGAAAGCAATAGTATAATCCTCAAAAATTGATTATTTTTGCCCCATGATTAGAGAGATTCAACTACGAATACGACTTACCGACGCTAAAAAGGAAGGTATTTTAATAAAAAAGGCCTCACATTTTATAGACTGTGACCCCAAAGACATTACCGGAATTAAGGTATTGAGAAAATCTATAGATGCACGGAAGCCAGTAATATTTTTCAATTACAAATTAGCGGTGTATTTAGAGGAAGAAATCCCTGTACAGCAATTTGATTTTAATTTTAAAGATGTCACTACTTCTAAGGAAGTTCATATTATTGGTTTTGGTCCTGCAGGAATGTTTGCAGCCTTACGCTGTTTAGAGTTAGGTTATAAACCTATTGTATTAGAACGCGGAAAAAACGTACAAGAACGCCGAAGAGATTTACGAGCTATCAATCAATTTCACGATGTGAATGAAGATTCCAACTATTGTTTTGGAGAAGGAGGTGCAGGAACCTATTCTGACGGAAAATTATATACGAGAAGTTTAAAACGTGGCGATGTACGTCGTGTTTTTGAGAATTTTGTACATCATGGAGCCACGGAGGAGATTTTAATAGATGCTCATCCACATATTGGAACCAATAAACTACCTCAAGTAGTTCAAAATATCAGAAAAACCATTTTAAAAAATGGTGGAGAGATACATTTTAACAGTCGCATGGTAGATTTTGAAGTAAAAGACAATAAAATACAGTCGATTATTTTAAATGACGGAAGAGAAATGACGGTAAATGCAGTTATTTTAGCCACAGGGCATTCCGCCAGAGATATTTATTACCTATTAAATAAAAAAGACATCGCTTTAAAAGCAAAATCTTTTGCAATGGGCGTACGTGTGGAGCATCCACAGTCCATTATTGACTCTGTACAATATCATTGTGATGGAGATAGAGACGAATTATTACCACCTGCAGCCTACAGTTTGGTACAACAAGTGAATCAAAGAGGTGTGTATTCTTTCTGTATGTGCCCTGGAGGATTTATAGTTCCAGCTGCAACTGCCAATGGCGAAGTAGTCGTAAATGGAATGTCTCCTTCTAAAAGGAACAATCATTTTGCTAATTCTGGAATTGTAGTAGAGATAAATCACGAGAAAGATCTGTACAAATACGAATCTTTTGGTGTCTTAAAAGGATTGGAGTTTCAAAAAGACTTTGAAAAACTAGCTTTTAATGCCGGAGGAAAATCACAAACGGCCCCGGCACAACGCTTGACTGATTTTGTAGAAGGTAATTTTTCCAGCAGTCTGAACAAAACATCCTATCAACCGGGATTAAAATCGGCACCATTACACTCTTTATTTCCAAAATCTATTGGAGGTAGATTGCGTAAAGGCTTTAAAGCTTTTGGAGATAAAATGCATGGTTTTTACACTTCCGAAGCCAACGTTATTGGTGTAGAGTCTAGAACCTCATCACCTGTTAGTATTCCTAGAACCGAACAGTTAGAGCATCCAGAAATCGAAGGCCTATTCCCTTGTGGAGAAGGTGGAGGTTATGCTGGAGGGATTGTATCGGCTGCGATGGACGGCGAACGCTGCGCGGAGGCTGCCATTGCTTTGATGCGAAAATAGAGCTTATATATGAGATGTTAGAATTGAGATATAAGACAAAAGAAAAGCGAAACAATTAAAATTGTTTCGCTTTTCTTTTGTCTTATTGTTCAGTAATGAGCAAAAAAAAAGCATCCTAATTAAAGGATGCTTTTTAGATATTGTATCTTAAAAATTAAAGAGCTGCTACGAAGCGAGTCAATTTAGATTTTAAGTTTCCTGCCTTATTGGCATGGATAACATTGTTTTTTGCTAATTTATCTAACATAGCTACTACTTTAGGCAACAAAGCTTCCGCTTCAGACTTTTCAGTAGTTGCACGTAAATCCCTTACAGCATTACGTGTAGTTTTATGTTGATACTTATTTCTCAAGCGCTTAGTCTCGTTACTTCTTATTCTTTTTAATGCTGACTTGTGATTTGCCATTTTTTAAATTACTTTGTAAATTGATAATTCTTGTAGTCCGTAGGGGAATCGAACCCCTGTTACATGGATGAAAACCATGCGTCCTAACCCCTAGACGAACGGACCGTTATTTGTTTTTCCGAGTGCAAATATATAACTTTAAAACTACTTACACAAGCTTTATTTTCTTGTAGTCCGTAGGGGAATCGAACCCCTGTTACATGGATGAAAACCATGCGTCCTAACCCCTAGACGAACGGACCTAATTTTGCAACTTCGAGTTAAACACTTAAGTTTGTATCCCTGATTGCGGTTGCAAAACTACACTCTTTTTTCAATCTAGCAACACTTTTTTGCAAAAACTTTTAATAAGATTTTGCAAACAGCACTCTATGCTTCGATTTCTTGCCTGAAAACACACAAATACCCTCCTCATACACCACGTCTAAAGGGATACAACGTATTGAGGCTTTGGTAATTTCGGCTATTTTATCTTCTGTTTCGGTCGTTCCGTCCCAGTGAGCAGAAATAAATCCACCTTTTTCCTTTAATACTTTCTTAAACTCGTCAAAAGTGTCCACTTCGGTGGTGTTATCCTCTCTAAAGGTCAACGCACGTTGGTACAAATTGTCCTGAATAGCGTCTAAAGTTTCTTTTACAAAAGGTACAATCGTATCAAAATCGATTGTTTCTTTCTTCAACGTATCTCTACGGGCTATTTCAACGGTCCCATTTTCTAAATCTCTAGGTCCAATTGCAATTCTTAATGGCACTCCTTTCAATTCGTATTCGGCAAATTTAAATCCAGGTTTATGGAACGTTCTATTATCAAATTTAACAGACACTCCAGCTTTCCTTAATTCCTTTACCAACCCATCTACTTTTTCAGAAATAGCATCTAATTGATCATCATTTCTATGGATCGGAACAATCACCACTTGTATCGGAGCTAATTTAGGAGGTAAGACCAATCCTAAGTCATCCGAGTGCGTCATAATCAATCCTCCAATCAAACGTGTAGAAACTCCCCATGAGGACGCCCATACATGCTCTCTCTTTCCTTCCTTAGAAGTATACTGAACATCGAATGCTTTTGCGAAATTCTGTCCTAAGAAATGCGAAGTTCCAGCTTGTAGTGCTTTTCCATCTTGCATTAATGCTTCTATACAGTAAGTATCTACAGCTCCTGCAAAACGCTCACTTTCGGTTTTGACTCCTTTTACAACCGGCATGGCCATAAAATTCTGTGCAAATTCTTCATAGATATCTAAAATCAATTTTGTCTCTTCTACTGCTTCAGACTCTAAAGCGTGAGCGGTATGCCCTTCTTGCCATAAAAATTCAGAAGTACGTAAAAACAAACGTGTACGCATTTCCCAACGCATTACATTCGCCCACTGATTTATTTTTATAGGTAAATCACGATACGATTCGATCCACCTTTTATAAGTACTCCATATAATCGTTTCAGAAGTAGGTCTAATAATAAGTTCTTCTTCTAGTTTTGCTTCCGGATCTACAATTACACCACTTCCATCTTCTGCATTTTTCAATCTATAATGTGTCACTACGGCACATTCTTTTGCAAAACCATCTACATGTTGTGCTTCTTTACTCAGGTATGACTTGGGTATAAGCAAGGGGAAATATGCATTTTCATGTCCTGTTTCCTTAAACATTCTATCCAATTCTGCTTGGATTTTTTCCCAAATTGCGTAACCGTAAGGTTTGATAACCATACAGCCTCTAACACCAGAGTTTTCAGCTAGATCAGCCTTCACAACTAGCTCGTTATACCACTTGGAATAATCTTGATCTCGTTTCGTTAAGTTCTTGCTCATATATTAATAAGTTTGGCATAAATATTGCGTATTTTCACAATATAAATACTAATTTGCAGCAAAACTAATTATTTTTAGATTGTTCAACTAATAAAAAACACACTGATTATGGAAGTTTTTACATTTTTAAAAGATAAACACATCAGAACGGGCTTATTTTTAATGCTTTTTGCAAGTTTAGCTTCTTGTGGAACTTACCAAAGTGTTTATAATCCAGATGATGATGGTATCTACTCTTCAAACGAGCCTACCTATAGACAAAGAACAAGTACTAGACCTGTAACGAATACTCAAACGAGTACTGTTTCCGGAAATGACTATTTCAGCGACTATGTTTCTATGGATTACAGCAATCTAGAAGCCGGAGATATTGTGACAAACATAGAGGATATCGATTATGAAACAACCTATGAGTCTGACGATACTTATAATGAATACAATACTCCTTGGGAACAAACCGATAATATAAGTATCAGTATTCAAAGTTCTCCTTATTACTATGGATACAATTCATGGAACTACCCTTACTATTACCCTTATGGATCTTCCTATTATTATGGAAGTACTCATTACAATCCTTGGAGAAATTACCATCCTTACCACAATCCATTCTACGCGTATAATTATGGACACTACAATTCTTATTCCAGAGGCTATTACGGCGATTATTACGGGAGCTACTACGGAGGATACAATAACTATTATGGATTTAACAACTACGGACACAATTACTACACTCCTTATTATTCCAAAAATAGAAGAACCAACTATTCTTCTTACGGAAAACGCGGAACTTCGTCTACAAAAAGACGTCATGTTGTAAATAGCAACAAAAAGTTTAATACAAGCAAACACAGTACGATCAGCAGAAGAAGTAATTCTAAAAACCCTCATACAACCTCAAGAAGAAGCAGTACTTCTACTAACAGACGAAGTGTACACAGCAAAGGAAACAATCGATTTTCTGGAAACACAGTAAGAAGGAGTAATAGTAGTAATACAAACAGAAGAGCAAGCTCTTCCAGTACTAAAAGAAGCAGCACAAAAAGAACCTATACACCTAGAAGAAATACTACAAAAAGAACGTATACTCCTAGTAGAAGGTCCTCTTCTAACAACAGCTCATATTCTAGCAACAGAAGTAATAGCTCTAGCAATAGCTCTTATAACCGAAGTTCTTCTCGAAGTTCCTCTTCTAGAAGTAGCGGAAGATCTTCTAGCGGATCTAGAAGGCGTGGATAACCCGTAACATTTAACCGTGCGAAAACCCACTATTTTATCGAATTATAAAACAAGCAACATGAAAAAAATAATTTCTATTGGGCTTTTATGCCTTAGTTTTTCCCTGAGTGCCCAAACATTAAGTTATGGAGACATGGGTATTTTATTAACAAACGAAAACATCAATGGAACCGCTAGGTTCAATGCCTTAAGTGGTGCTTTTGGAGCCCTTGGAGGTGATTTATCTGCCGTAGACATCAACCCCGCAGGAGCCGCCGTATTCAGAAACAGTGAATTTTCGGCATCCTTTGCCTTTAGAAATGACGAGATTACAAGTAACTACTATGGTAGCAGTACTCAAAACGAATATGATTTCAATAATTTTTCGCAAGCCGGTGCCGTTTTTGTATTTAACACCCCTAATAATTCTGAATGGAGAAATGTAGTTTTAGGTTTTAATTATAGCAGAACTAACGATTTCGACGGTAGCTGGATAGCTCTTGGTAATAGTGGACTTGCCACTTGGACGGGTGATGAAATCGACACTGATTCATACCCTTATACTCAAACTACAGGGCAAGCATTTAAAAACTTTACGGCAGGAGAAAACAAACGATATACTTTTTCCATTGCCTCGCAATACAACAAGAAACTCTATTTTGGTGCTTCCATCAATAGCTACGATATAAATCACTTTCAGCAAACAACATTAGAAGAAAACAATCACGACGGTAACGGCAATGATCTAGACGCCTCATTCCTACAGGAACTTTCTACTTACGGAGACGGAATTTCATTTAGTATTGGACTGATTGCTAAACCTAACAAAAACATTCGTGTTGGACTTGCTTACCAATCTCCAATCTGGTATTCTTTAATAGAAGATTCTATAGAAGAAGACTCCGTGCTTTCGTATAGTAATACCGGGAAATCCATCTCCTACTATTCAGGAATCAATACTTTTTCCTACGAATTACGAACTCCAAGTAAACTGACAGGGAGTTTGGCTTATATTTTTAATAAAAACGGCTTAATAAGTCTCGATTATACTTATAAAAACTATTCCAATATCCACTTTAAAGGAAATGATTTTCTAACAGACAATCAAGATGTGAAAAACGACTTTAACAGCAGTTCTGGAATTAGAATAGGTACTGAATGGCGTATAGACAGACTCTCACTTAGAGGAGGGTATCACACAGAACAAAACCCTTATAAAACAGCCATATCTTCGGATAACATTCGTGGATTTTCTTTGGGAGCTGGATTGAATTTCAGAGGTTTTAAATTTGATATTGCCTATCAAAAAGACACTAATACTGCTGCCTATAATTTTTACCCAAGTGATGATTTTTCTGTGAACTCCGCGGAATTAGACATCGATACCTCAAAAATAACAGCGACACTGACTCTTAAGTTATAAGAATCAAACACATTATAAAACAAAAGAGCAACGTTTTTAAACGTTGCTCTTTTGTTTTATACTATAACTATCAGTACGCTACTTCTCTTAAATACCCTTAAAAGAGATGTATAGACAACTGGTTAATAAACCCCTTGACTTTATTCATTTTTGCGTCTTATCAGACTAAAATTACCTCTAACAACTCTAGCTTCTCCTTTCAAATCTATCAGCGTAATAACATACCAATAATCCGTAGAGGGCACTCTATAGCCATTATAACTTCCATCCCATCCAATAGCATTATCATCAAAGGTTTTTAACATCTTCCCGAACCTATCAAACACAACCACGGTGGCTTTTGCATACATTTTTTTACTCAATCCTTTAATGTTCCAATAATCATTAAACCCATCATTATTCGGAGTAAAAAACTTAGGAAATCCAAGTACTGAAATTTCTATCTGGGAAATCCCACAAAGATTCTTATCCCTAACATACAATATATGTATCCCTGGATTTACATTCCCAAAGTAAGGGGAGTCTTGATAATCCCCATCTATCTCGTCTAAAGAAAACTCATAATCACCTGACCCTAAAACAGAAACATCTATACTAATGCTATTACTTTTACCATTATCCACTACAGTGATCGCAGCTAAGGTAAGCAATGCTTTCTCCGAAACCGACATCACAATTGTCTTAGGTAATGACATACAACCAGATACATCTACAGCAGTCACCGTATACTCACCTTCTTTAAGGATCTCTATTGAAATACCCGAACCAAGATCTAGCCCATTCGCATCTTCCCAATTGTATGTTAACAAAGGATCTACATTTTTAACAGTAATGGTTTTAGGTAAATTATCACTACACACAATACCTGTAGCATCTAACAACACTTCAGGAACGCTCTCTACTATCAATTTTATATGAGGACCAAATCCAATACAATCGTTATTCAATTCACTATCTACACGAACATAAATAAACTGCTCGTTTGGATACCCAGTATTCCTATAATTTGAAGTATCTACAATACTATTCTCTTCCGCTAAGGCATCCGCTGCATTTTTATAATACGATATGATAGGTTGTTGCCCTGCAGGAAAAAAGCCCCCTGCTAAAATAATAGCTTCTACACCCGAAAAATCGAATACAGAAATACCATTTGTATTGTCGCCATCTAACTCATCATCACAGATTTTAAATTCTTGCAAAAACGAAGAAGGAATTAAGGTGGTGGATACAATAAGATCAACTTGAGCAAGTCTAAAGCAGCCTTTTTTCGTAGCTACTCGCGCCCACACCGTAGAAATACCACTTGTATACATGGAAGCACTCACAATTGCATTTACAGCTTGTTTTGCTTCACTTCTGACTTTATAGTAAGTAAATACCTCATTTTGATAATTAGCTGAAATTTTGGAGTTCGCCTCATGTAAGTTAAAATCACTAATTCCATCTGAATCGTCATCACATTGTTTTAACGTTACGTGATCTATAAGTACAGGAAGCGGATCTACTACAATATCAAAAGAAGTCTCCCCTTCACAAGTTATGTACGCCCCTTTCATTGTAACATATATAGTTTCCTTCCCCGCTGTTGTATTTACATATGCTGTAGGATTTGTGATCTCAGAAGTACTAGTCATGGCCGAATCCGTATAATAGCTAAGAGTAAAACCTGTATCCTGACCGTTTAAAATAGATGCTGCCTTTTCTGTCAAATCAAATACAATTTTACCATCCGTATCGGTTCCAAAAGTAGTATTGTCGCAATAGACTAAATCCTCAATATCTTCACTGGATTTTGGTTTTGCCGTTGGATACACATTCAATCCAAAAGAAGCGACTACAGAACAATTGGTTTTATCCTTATTATCTATCCGATACCATATTGTTTCTACTGCCGATGTATTGGTATATCCTCCTTCTATTGGGTTCGTCCCTGCATTTGCAGCTGCTTCCGTTTTATAATACTTAACATTAAAAGTAACTGTTGCTTGTCCATTCAAAACTTCCGCATCTTTCAAACTTGAAAAATCGAACACATACGTCCCATCATTGTCATCATCACACTGATGAATTGTTGTAACTGAACTTAAGACCGGACTCTTCTCTACCTTTATTTCAAAGGAAGTACTTGCTGTACATCCCGAAAATAAATCATTATACATTTGAACATAAATAGTTTCTCCTCCTGCAGTCTGATTTACATAATTGGATGGATCAGGAATTTCCTTACTAATATCCAACGATATATCTGTAAAGAAACGAAGACTAAACCCCGTATCTTGTCCATTCAAAATCTCCGAAGATCGCTGGGTTAAATCAAAAACAATCTTTCCATCCACTATCGTTCCATAACTTAAGTTATCACAAAAAACAAGGATTTCAATCTCACTAGGTGTTTTAGGGTTTGCGCTTTTATAAACATTCAATTTAAAAGAGCTTATATTATAACAATCCTCCCTGTCTTTATTATGTTTTCTCACCCAAATAATTTCCGATGCCTGTGTATTTACATACTCCCCAGTAATTTTATTTTGCATTGAAATAGCGTCAGACTCAGACATAAAATACAGCACATCAAAGACATCCTTTGATTGACCGTTTAATACTTCTACATTTTTTAAACTAGGAAAATCAAAACGATACAAACCATCATTTGTACCATCGTCATCACATTGATCAATTACCGACAACACTGGAACTACAGGAACTTCCTCTACAGTAATAACAAATGAGGTATTCGCAAAACACTCCGCAGAAAGGTCATTAATCATTTTTACGTAAATCGTTTGACCTCCAGCAATTGTATTTTCAAAATTAGCAGGAGCGACAATACGAGAAAGTATCGTAAACAACGGATCTGTATAAAACTCAAGATTAAACCCCGTATTTTGTCCATTTAAAATAGCGCTTGTTCGTTGGGTCAAATCAAAAATTATCAATCCATCAAACAGCGTTCCTATACTTGTATTGTCACAGGAAACAATAGGGCTAATTTCAGTAGCAGCTTTCGGGAATGCCCCTTCAAACACCGTCAAATTAAAAGAGATTTTGCTATAACAATATACCGCCTGTTTATTTTCTATTCTAGCCCAGATCGTTTCAGTTACACTTGTATTTGTATAGGCTGTCGAAGACAATACATTGGTATCTGCATCTAAATCCGACTCAGTTGGAAAATACCTTACTTGAAAATCTGTGGCCGCTTGTCCATTTAAAATTTCCGTATCCTTTGTACTCAAATTAAATAAAAACTTCCCATCTTTATCTAAATCACATACTGAAAAATCAGCTACAGCTACAGGAATTTTTGGTTTTTCTGCAAATTCAACAATAACTTCTCCTTCCATCACACATCCAGAAGAAATCTCTATGGACAGTTTATAAATCCCTCCACTTGTCACATTATAATTAACACCTGTCTCTCCACTAATATCAACAAACACAGTACCGTTCCATTTTTTCCACTGAAAAGCACCTAAACTTAATTCTTGATTCGATTTTAATGTTTGCTCACTTCCACTACATAAAGCATTCCCTGAAGAAATAGTCATATCATCCCCGACATCAATTCCCAGATTAAAACTTCCCGCTTCTAAAAATACTGCAGAATCAAATTGCGTATCGTCCCTATCTGCAATCACCAATTTTAAAGTATAGACTTCCCCTGGAATGACGGTCATTTCAACTTTTAACACCGTCGTTTGAGCATTGAACTGAACAGCTGACGCATTTGCAACAGCACTTCCCACAGGACTATTGGTTTTATAGTATTCCGGATAGGCACTTACAGGCGTACAAGCCAAATTATTATAGACCGTACCGATACTTACCGGAATCGCTGTCTCGGGAATTAAGGCAATATTTCTCCATTCCCTGGCTTTCCCTTTAAATTCTGCATCTGGAGTAATTCCAGGCCCAACAATCAAAAAAGCAAAACCATCTTGCACAGTGATATCTGAACTAGGACACTCATAACCTCCACTCTCCCATTCTTCAGAAGCAAAAATATAATTAAAACTGACCCTTTTATTTTTTGGAATAAAATCGAACTGGACATAAGTTGCATTTTGAGTGTCTTTTTGATCTCCAAATCGTGAATCTAAAATAATCTTAATATCATCATCTCCAAGCCAGCCATCACCAAGCTCTCCTCCACTTAGCGTACCTACGTTATTAGGTCCCACAGCGGTACTTGCATCTCCTGTACTCAAAATTATACCTTCTTTAAACGGAAATCCTGGATTTGAATTTTTAAAAAAACCATAACTTTTAAAATCTCCTTTCTTCCCATCAGACTTAAAATTATTTACTGTAGCACATCCTCCACTGATTAAAACACTCTCTATTAATTCTTCTAGGCTATCCGTCGATGGCGCTTCTCCTGAAGGGTCTACAACAATTACCTGAGAATATAAAAAGGATGTAAAAAACATCAAAGAAAAAACCACTGCCTTAATAAACTTATTTTTTATTTTCATTGATTAGCATTTATTTTTTATAACAACGATACAAAGTACAAATTTATTTCCTTTTCTTTTAGTACTTTTGCCTAAATATATACACCAACAATATGAGCAATTTCAAATTCACCATAGAAAACACTACCCAAGACAGTATTATTAAGTTCACTTCAAATGAAGTACTTACAAGTGGCAGCTTCCAATATAACAACATAGACGACGCAAAAGCATCTCCCCTATCTCAACAATTATTTCACCTACCCTTTGTAAAAAGAATCTTTATAACAGCTAACTTTATTGCTATTGAGCGCTTTGACATTATTCAATGGGCCGACGTACAAGACGAGGTAAAAGAACAAATCGAAGCTTATTTAAACGATAACGGTGTCTTAATTGAAGAACAAACCACGAAAAAAGTAGCGATTGAAGTCTATGCAGAATCTACACCAAACCCAGAGGTTAGAAAATTTGTGACAAACAAATTACTTACGGAAATAGATGTGGAATGTAAAAACAGCACCGACATTGCGAATGCTCCAATTGCAGGTCCTTTATTTGACTTCCCTTTTGTAAAACAAATTTTTATTTCTGAAAATTACATTTCTATTACAAAAACTACAGAAAGTAATTGGGACGACATAACTTCATCTACAAGAGACTTTATCCGACAGTACATTGCCGACGGTAAAAGAGTGGTTTCTGTGATAGAGAACATAACAAAAGCAACTTCTACTACTGTTGATCCAAAAGACTTAGACGAAACTTCTTTAGCAATTATCAGCATCTTAGACGAATACATAAAACCTGCCGTAGCAGCTGATGGAGGAAACATTGCTTTCGAATCTTACCATCCAGAAACTCAAGTAGTAAAGGTGATTTTACAAGGAGCTTGTAGTGGATGTCCTTCCTCTACCCTAACGTTAAAAAGTGGTATTGAAAACACCTTAAAACAATTAATTCCCGGAAAAATTTCAGAAGTAATTGCCATCAACCAATAAGGCAATCCATTCGCTATTATTTAACACCAAATATCATTTTAAAAATGTCTAAAAAAGTTACTCCCTATAAAAACTCCTCGTTAGGAAAAAAAGAACAAGTCACAAAAATGTTTGATAATATTTCTGAAAACTACGACGGATTAAACCGAGTAATTTCCTTTGGAATAGACATTCAATGGCGTAAAAAAGTAGTAAAAATTGTAGCCATGTCTAATGCAGACAAAGTATTAGACATTGCCACTGGAACCGGCGACTTAGCAATCAACCTTGCTGAGACTAACGCTTCAAGTATTATAGGTCTAGACATTTCCCCTGGAATGTTAGAGGTAGGAAAAAGAAAGGTAGCCAAGCGCAACTTAGGACATAAAATAAAATTAGTATTGGGAGATGGTGAAAAACTACCATTCGACAATGATTATTTCGATGCAATAACAGTAGCTTTTGGTGTTCGTAATTTCGAAAACTTAGAACAAGGACTCTCTGAGATTTTACGCGTTTTAAAACCTGGTGGAACTTTTGTAGTACTAGAAACCAGTGTTCCTACAAAAACTCCGTTTAAGCAAGGTTATCATTTTTACACTTCCAAAGTGATGCCTATTATTGGAAAACTATTTTCTAAGGACGACTCCGCGTACAAATACCTATCGGATTCCGCACATGTTTTCCCTCATGGAGAAAAATTCAACAATATTTTACGAAAAATAGGGTTTATAGATATTGAAAATCGTCCTCAAACATTTGGAGTGGCGTCTATCTATATTGCTAAAAAATAAAATATGACTAAAAACCTGTTATTTTTACTCGTAATCCTTCTAGGATTCCAATCTTCTTACAGTCAAAAGAAAGTGATAGAGCACCTTCAGGACTGGGACAATCAGAAAATGTATTGGGGATTTTATTTAGGAGTAAACAAAAAAGATTACAAGATTAGCTATAAAATGGACGATGTATACATCCGTTCGGAAGCTACACCTGGTTTTAATGTAGGTTTAATAGGTGATTTAAAATTACACAATAACATCAGTTTAAGGCTGGAGCCAGGCTTATCTAGCAATACTAAAAAACTATTTTTTACCCATATTCCGGGAGGCGAAAAAGACAGCGTTAGAACCTTAAATTCCACTTACTTAAGAATCCCATTATTATTGAAATTTAGCACCAATAGATTCCGAAATATCCGTCCATATGTGGTCGGAGGCGTTTCTTACGACTATAATTTTTCTAGTAATGAAGACAATCCAGATGATAATTTTGAAGGTGAATTCCGGATGAAGAAAAACAATTTCACTTATGAAATTGGAGTGGGAATAGATATTTATTTGTACTATTTTGTATTCTCTCCTTCTATTAGAGGAGTGTTTGCAATTAACAATGAATTAGTTAGGGATCATACAGCCAATAGTCCATGGACAGGACCCATCGACTATTTTGGAACCAGAGGTGTTTTTCTCAAGCTAGCTTTTCATTAGCTATTTCGTTTAAATTCACTCAGTAAAATCGCTGTTGCTGTAGACACATTTAAACTCTCTGTCTTTTGAGACGTTCCAAATCTTGGAATTGTCAAAAAGTCGGAGACCGCAGTAGCGACTTCCTTACTTATACCATTCGCTTCATTTCCCATGACTAAAACAGCTGCTGATGGCAATTCACTTTTGTACACATTTTCACCATGCATATCTGCGGCATAAACAGGCACTTGTACCGTTGCTAAATAGGCAGGAAGATCTAAATAACAAATAGTAACTCTAGTGATAGAGCCCATGGTAGACTGTATCACTTTTTGATTATAACAATCCACTGTATCCTCCGAACAAACAATCTGATCAATCCCATACCAGTCACATAAACGAATAATAGTTCCTAGATTACCTGGGTCATTTATCGCATCTAAAGCCACTGTTATTCCTTTATTATCTAACAAGTTAGATTCAGGTATTTTAAAAAGTGCCAATACTTTATTAGGCGATTTAAGTGTACTTATTTTTTTTAAATCATTTTCCGAAACCTCTTCCACATTAAGCTGTAAATCACAGTTAAAATCAGGGGTGCAAAAAAGGATAGAAAGTTCTAAATCTGATGCTAACAGCTCGTTCACCACCTTCACCCCTTCAGCAACAAACAATCCATGTTGTTTGCGATACTTTTTCTTACTTAAACTCGTTATCAATTTAATTTGACGCTGTGATAAACTCATAATTTTTAAAATATATTATACTTCTTAAACATCCGATGGCAAAATTAGTAAAAAACTATTCTAATTGTGTATATTTAAAAATTGATATGAAAATGAAATGTCTTATTTTTGGACAAAATTAAACTCTTATTTTTGAAAAACAAGATTCGTATAACAATGTTGGCCGGATGTATTTTGCTGCTTCTTAATAGCTGTAAGAGTACAAAATACTTGGGTGAAGACGAATTTTTACTCACCAAAGCAAGTATAAAAGTAAATAATAAGACCTCGATAGACGATGCTATTAACGATTATTTGGCCCAGAGACCAAACAACGCGCTACTAGGAGTCCCATTAGCATTGTACTTTCATAACATAGGAAATAAAGGCTTTGACCCTCGATTAGACGTTTGGAAAAAGGAAGATCCTAAAGGGCTTAAAATTTTTACACGTATTTTCTCAGAAAAACAAGCAATTGGTTATCGCAACTTCAAGTACAGATTTAATCAGTGGTGGCTAAACAATGGAGAAGCTCCTGTGGCGTTAAATGAGGTAAAAACATCCCAAACAAAAACTAATTTAGCCGAACATTTTATACAGCAAGGGTATTTTGATGTAGAAGTAGCTTCAAAAACAATCATAAAAAATAAAAAAGCTTCGATTCTTTACGAAGTAAAAACTAACAAACCTTATTTTTTAGGCACCATTACAAAGGACATTCCTTCAGAGGTCATAGATTCCATATACAGCCTACATGTAAACAAGAGTTTTGTAGTCTCTGGGGATCAATATCGTTATTCAAATATGTTGCAAGAGACCAAACGCTTGACCAACTTATTTAGAAACTCTGGGGTCTACAGGTTTAACAAAAACACCATTGGTTTTGAAGGAGACAGTATTCAAAAAACAATACATACAGAAATCGTCATAGGAAACAATGACACCAACAAGCCTTACAAGGTTCAATACATAAAAAGAATAAACATATATACGGATTTCTCTTATAGCGACAGTCATTTAAAACCATTTAAGGATTCCATCACCTACAATGGCTATCACTTTTACGCACATGAAAAAATAGCTTACAATCCCAAGCTTTTATTAAATGCCATTTTTATCAGCCCAGATAGCATCTATAAAGATACAGACAGGGAACTAACAAGAAAACATTTACGAGGCTTATTAAATTTCAGTTTAGTAGACATCAAATATGCAGAACTCGAAGATGATTCGTTAGAGGCCTCAATCATTTTAAAACCTTTATCAAAATACAATTTAGGGTTTAGCACAGAACTCACGCATTCAAACATCCGGCAATTAGGAATCTCTGCAAAAATAATTTTTTCCAACAGAAACGCCTTTAAAGGATCCGAACTCTTTAAATTCTCCATCCAAGGAGCATTTTTAGACTCTAAGGAAGCCTCTGACAATGAAAGTCTCTTAAATGCTTTTGAGGTAGGAGCTGATATATCCTTAGAAATACCGCGTTTTTTATTGCCCTTTAACTTAGGAAGTGTTGTTCCCAAAGCGATGTCTCCAAAAACAGAATTATCCTTAGGAACAAGTTTGCAAAAAAACATAGGACTCGACAAACAAAAGTTTAACTGGACGATGAGCTACAGGTGGTACCCCTCTAAAAAAGTAACACATAACATAGAATTACTGAACATCCAATTTATACAAAATTTAAATATTGGTTCTTATTTCAATATTTATGGTTCCGAATACAAGGATCTTAAAAGCATTCAGCAGGCGTATTTCCCTGCTGTAGAATTAAACACACAAAACACGCTTGCTTTTATAGACCAACATATAAATACAGCCTTTAAAACCTCCAACCCTATCGAGTATCAAACCGCAATAAATATCAAAAATAGGCACCATATAATTACAGAAGATTTTGTAATTCCTACCATTGCATACTCTTACTCCTATAACAACAGTGAATCTTATAAAGACACCGATTTCTCCTCCTTTAAAGCACGTCTTTCATTGGCAGGGAATTTATCTACGGTACTCTCTAGTACACGAAATGAAAATGGCGTAAAAACAATTTTCAAAACACCCATCGCACAATATGTACGAGGGGATTTTGAATATAAAAAATTCTGGGACATTTCCTTCAACTCCATGTTGGCATTTAGAAGTTCCTTAGGAATCGCCATTCCATACGGAAACACAAAAACCATCCCATTTTCTAAAAGTTATTTTGTAGGAGGTCCGAACGATTTAAGGGCATGGAAAATATATGACTTAGGACCAGGATCTAGTAAAAGCGGACTTGAATACAATATTGGAAACCTCAAATTCCTAACCAGTTTAGAATATCGATTTAAAATTTTAAACAGTTTTAAAGGTGCATTTTTCGTAGATGCAGGAAACATTTGGGATCTTTCAAACTCTGAGACTGCGGTCCACGAAGATACTTTTAACGGATTTAGCTCCTTAAAAAACATTGCTGTAGGGACAGGAGTTGGAATGCGATATGATTTAAGTTTTATTTTAATTAGAATAGATCTCGGGTTTAAAACCTACGAACCTTATTTAGACTCAAAAAACAAGTGGTTCCAAAATTATTTCACAGATAGAGTGATCAATTTCGGGATAAGTTACCCTTTTTAATAAATCTCCTAAAACGGTTTCGTTAATAGCCCAATTCACTTTTATTTATTCCGCTAATAATTTAGTACTTTTGTTCCAACTATAATATAATAAAGTTATTATGAGCAACACAATAAAAGCAGGAGTAGCCACAGGCGATACTGTACAACAACTATTTAAATTAGCGAAAGAAAAGAATTTTGCTATCCCAGCAGTAAATGTAGTTGGATCAGGAACCGTAAACGCGGTAATGGAGACTGCAAAGGATTTAAATGCTCCCGTTATTATTCAATTTTCTAATGGAGGTGCACAATTTAATGCAGGAAAAGGATTGTCAAACGAGAACGAGAAAGCTGCAATTGCAGGTGCTATCGCTGGAGCAAGACACGTACATACCTTAGCAGAAGCTTACGGAATTCCCGTAATTTTACATACAGACCACTGTGCTAAAAAATTATTACCTTGGATCGACGGTTTACTAGATGCAGGTGAAGCATTTTACAAAGAGAATGGAGTACCATTATTCAGTTCTCATATGATTGATTTATCTGAAGAGCCTTTAGAAGAGAATATTGCAATCTGTAAAACCTACCTAGAACGCATGTCTAAAATTGACATGACTTTAGAAATCGAATTAGGAATTACAGGTGGTGAAGAAGATGGTGTAGACAATTCTGATGTAGATGTATCTAAATTATACACGCAACCAGAAGAAGTAGCGTATTCTTACGAAGAACTTAAGAAAGTAAGTGATCGTTTTACAATTGCAGCTTCATTCGGTAACGTACACGGTGTTTACAAACCAGGAAACGTTAAATTAACTCCAAAAATCTTAGACAACTCTCAAAAGTACATCGAAGAAAAATACAATACGGAGAAAAACCCAGTAGATTTCGTATTCCACGGAGGATCTGGTTCTAGCATCGAAGAAATTCGTGAGGCTATCGACTACGGAGTAATCAAAATGAATATTGATACTGATTTACAGTTTGCTTTTACAGAAGGAGCTCGTAATTACATGGGTGCTAAAGTTGATTATTTAAAAACTCAAATCGGTAATCCTGATGGAGCTGAGCAACCAAACAAAAAACATTACGACCCTCGTAAATGGTTAAGAGAATGTGAATTAACATTTAAAACTCGTTTGAAAAAAGCATTCGAAGATTTAAAGAATGTGAACACATTGTAACATCAAAATAATAAGTTTTACGAATATGAGATCGCGTTTTAGGACGCTTTCTCATATTTTTTTTATTTATTTGTAGCACTATTAACTAAAACTTATATCACATGTCATCTTGGTTTAAACGAAAAGACAAGGGAATTCAAACCCCGACAGAAGATAAAAAAGACGTTCCTAAAGGTCTATGGTACAAAACCCCAAGCGGAAAAATCATTGACACTAAAGAACTTGAGAAGAATTTCTATGTAAGCCCAGAGGATGGCTATCATGTACGAATTGGAAGTAAAGAATATTTCGAAATCCTATTTGATGACAATAAATTTAAAGAATTAGACAAAACATTAAGTTCTAAAGACCCTTTAAAATTTGTTGACACTAAAAAATATACAGACCGATTAAAAGAGGCAACCAAAAAAACCAAGCTTAACGATGCTGTACGAACAGCCGTCGGAAAGTCTATGGGAAAAGACATGGTGATTGCCGCGATGGATTTTAGCTTTATCGGAGGATCTATGGGAAGTGTGGTTGGAGAAAAAATAGCAAGAGCTATTGATTATGCCATTAAAAACAAACTCCCTTTTGTCATGATTTCAAAATCTGGAGGAGCAAGAATGATGGAAGCATCTTTAAGCTTAATGCAATTGGTTAAAACATCTGTAAAGCTTGCACAACTAGCCGAGGCTAAGTTACCTTATATTTCCGTTTGTACCGATCCTACTACCGGAGGGACTACAGCTTCCTACGCTATGCTAGGTGATGTTAATTTTGCAGAACCCAACGCTTTAGTAGCTTTTGCAGGACCACGTGTTGTAAAAGATACAACAGGACAAGAATTACCAGAAGGTTTCCAACGTTCAGAGTTTTTATTAGAACATGGCTTCTTAGATAAGATCATAGAACGCAAAAATTTAAAAGTTCAATTAAATTTATATTTAGATTTGATTCAAAACAATCCGTTAAGAACGGCATAATAAAAAAAGCGAGCATTGCTCGCTTTTTTTATACGCCATATTCACGGGAATTAATTTTCCATCTGTACTATTGATCACTCGCAAGTACACTCCCCTATATTTTTAAAACCACTTGGTTGCGTTACCTCAGAAATTTATGTTCAATATTACGACCGCTTAATGGTTTATTATTAAAGACATTAGACCTCTATTATCCCAATAAAAATTACGGTCTTTTATCTTCTATTCTTTTATCAATCAAAATAATAAGACTATCTTTGCGCCTTTGGTATCAATCATTGATATCACTACATAAAAATTATTAATAAAATTAATGTTAGCATGTACTTAACAAAAGAAGTAAAAGAAGGAATTTTCGGAAAACACGGTAAATCAACAACAGATACCGGTTCTGCGGAAGGTCAAATTGCATTATTCACTCACAGAATTAGCCATTTAACTGAACATTTGAAAAAAAATCATAAAGATTATAATACGCAACGTTCATTAGTAAAACTAGTTGGTAAGAGAAGAGATCAATTAGATTATTTAATCAAATCTGATATCGTACGTTACCGTGCAATTATCAAGGAATTAGGATTAAGAAAATAATCAAATCATACATAAAGGGGCTACTATTGCCCCTTTTTTTATTTTAAAAAAGAAAGCATTATTAAACTTTTCATTGGCAAAGAACAACACAACACTTAACCAATTTGTTTA
>NVRM01000051.1 GCA_002400885.1 Flavobacteriaceae bacterium | reverse complement strand
CGCCAACTACAACCCATCTAAGATTTGGATTGTATTTAGTGCTATTGGAGTTGTTACTGTAATTTGTTTGTTCTTATATGACAAATTTGTGATTGGAAAAGTTGCCGATAAAGCTTAAACAATTCTCGATACAATTTTATAGTTTTTTTTTATTGAAAACTATAAAGCCACTCGAACTGACGAAAATATAGAAGGGAACTTTTATCGTTAGTTTGAGTGGCTTTTTTTTGTGATGAATGTGAAGTTATTATTGTGGAACAGGGAGGGATTCTCGATACAATCAAGGCTCAAATAACACCGTCACTTCGAGTGATTTTCTTTAAATGCAATAAAGCAATTATAGAAAATTGTATCAAGAAGTTCTCTTTAACAAAAAGACAATTTTTAAATGATGAATGAGTAGGTAACCTTCCTTTCTAATCCCGCTGTTCTCGATACAATTTTCAGCTGATTTTAAACAAAATCAGCTGAAAACCACTCGAACTGACGCTCAGATATAGTCCTGATTTCAAAAACAAAACCACGAACTGACTACATCATCAAAACAGGCATTTCTAGACCATTTACAACTTAAAACCCCCTTAAAAACAAACCTCTATTTAAAACGTTTCTAAAATAATTTTAGGAACGTTTTTTTGTACCTTGCCCTATTAACATTAAACATAAAATTTATCTATATGAGTACCTCAAAAAATGAATTTTTCGATACCAATGTCTTCGGGCATCCCGCAGGATTATTTGTCCTGTTTTTCACAGAAATGTGGGAGCGTTTCAGTTATTACGGAATGCGTGCCTTATTAATCCTTTTTTTAGTCTCTAAAATTGACGACGAAGGTTGGGGATGGGATCGTAGCGAAGCCATGGCATTGTTTGGCTGGTATGTGATGCTTGTTTATTTTGTACCACTCTTAGGAGGCTGGCTTGCAGACAATAAATGGGGACATATAAAAACCATTATTGTGGGAGCTTCTTCCATCACATTAGGGCATGCTGCGATGGCTGTTGCTGATTTGGATTTAGGTATGGACACAAAATTCTTATTTTATATCGGAATTCTATTAATAATTGTAGGTACTGGTTTGTTTAAACCTAATATGTCTGCCACCGTAGGTAAAATGTACCCTGCTAACAGTGATAAAAAAGATGGTGCCTATACCATTTTTTATATGGGGGTTAATTCTGGATCATTCATTGGAATTCTTTTAGTGGGTTGGATTGGAGAAAACTTTAGCTGGAGCTGGGGATTTGGTTTGGCTGGTATTTTTATGTTCTTTGGTTTATTACAATTTTATTTTGCCCGTTCTATTTTTGGAGAAGCTGCCAACAAGCCGCAACCAAAAATATATGAACTATCCGAAGAGGAGCAAAAAATAAGAGTCCCGTTTACTAAAAAAGACCAATTATTTATAGCTGTAGGTGGTTTCTTTGCCATTACATGGATTGTAGATGGTTTGTATTCTGTGGTATCAAGAGGAAGTCACTTTTTAGTACAAGAGGTGTTTTCTTTTAACGCTTTTGGAACAGACATTGGAGTAGGAATGCCTGCTATATTCTTTATCTTATCTATCATCATCTTTGTTATTTTAGGAACAAGCCGTATTAAGCGTTTTACGAAAATAGAAGGAGACCGTTTAAAGGTTGTATTTATCATTGCATTTTTTGTGATTTTCTTCTGGGCTAGTTTTGAACAAGCAGGAACCTCTATGACAATCTTTGCAAAGGATTATACTGCGAGAACATTGTCAGGAAACTGGGGATTGATTTATAAAATTATCGACTTTGTATTATCCATAGGTCCCATGGTGATTTTGACATGGATTATTTACAAATTGGCACAATCTATTTATAAAAAATTCCCATTAACGATCTTATTTACGAGCATCAGTTTTGTAATTATATGGGCCTTAGTTATCTTTAGAGTCTATGACAAAATCACTGGTGATTCTACCTTGGTAGACACCTCATGGTTTCAGATATTAAATCCATTTTTCATCATTACATTAGCGCCATTATTTGCAAAACTATGGAAGAAGTACACTTTTAGTGCACCTCAAAAGTTTGCGATTGGATTGTCCTTATTATCTGCTGGTTTTGGAGTATTGGCCTTTGGATCTTTAAGTATCCCTAATGGTGCTGCTACAGCACAAGTAAGTATGGTTTGGCTACTGTTAGCTTTCTTATTACATACCATGGGTGAGTTATCAATATCACCTGTAGGACTGTCTTATGTGAGTAAATTAGCACCTGCACGTATGCTAGCCTTCTTGTTTGGTATCTGGTATGTATTTACTGGATTGTCAGGGAAATTAGCTGCGACAATGGCAGAACACATGGACGGAATTACAGAAGCAACAGGAATGTCTGGTTTCTTCTTAATATTCACCATTATTCCGTTAATAGCAGCTGCTGCTATCCTAATGCTAAATGGAAAAATCAAGAAAATGATGCATGGAATTCAATAAGACATTCTCTTAATTAAGCATTAAAACATATTTTAAGACCTGGGATTTCCTGGGTCTTTTTTTTGTTTAAAACAATAATTCTGAACCACATTACAAATCTTGTAAGTCACGACAAACTCAACTTACACATTTAACTCATAAGAAGTATTTCTTCCTTCTCCAAAAACCTTTAAAACATCCATTTCAAGTAATTTCTTCAAATCTCTTGTTGCTGTCGCTTTTGACGTTTTTGCAATTTTAGTATACTTTTTCGCAGACATACCACCTTCAAATCCAACAATTCCATAAGACATCATTTTCTGAATTACTTTTAGTTGTCTTTCATTTAATTCAATTTTAACACGGTCAAATAAGGCTGTTTTCTTAATCGTAAAATCGAGAATCTTAATAGATACATCCAAGGAACCGTTTAGAACCTCACAAAAGTAAATTAGCCATTTTGTAATATCATTTCCTCTTTGTGCTTCTTTTAATGCTTCATAATACGCATTCATATTCAATTCTAAAGTCGGAGACAAACTAATTAAGAGCGAATACCCTAATGTTTGCAACAAAGCCTTTTCAGCAATTACTCTTCCTATTCTACCATTTCCATCTTCAAACGGATGGATGGATTCAAAATACAAATGTGCAATTGCACTTCGTATAGGAGCATGTATAATTTCAGATTTTCCGCCTGGAGCAGTATTGTTAAACCAATAAATAAATTGCTCCATTTCAAGAGGAACATTCTCAGAAGGAGGTGCTTCGAAATGAATTTCCTCCTTCCCAAAACTTCCTGAAACAATTTGCATTGGAGCCTTTCCTGTACGCCAACTACCCGTATTAATATTATTATTGACAGGCATCATTGTACTATGCCAGTCAAAAAGTACTTGTTTACTTAATAAGGGTTGAAAATTATTATGAACCTCCGTTACAAGTTTAGCGATTCCTTTCGCTCGAAGGTCTCTTATATTATCAGGTTGTTTTAATAGCCCTAAATTATTCTTAACAGAAGACATTACATCCTCTCTACTTAAAAACTCGCCTTCAATTTCCGATGTTTTAATCGCTTCAGTCACTAAAAAATCAATAAGGGTTTGCTCCCTATCATTTTTAGACAATGCTTCTGTATAGCCTTTTACATTACCCATTTTCTCAGTAAAACTGAACAATAACTTTTCAATACCTTTTTTGCTATAAAAAAATTCTTTCCAGTCGGATTGTTGCCAATTATAAGTCATGAGCCGATTAATTAAGTTATTCGGCTCAAATATAGCCATTTTTTGAGCCGATTAAAAAGTTTAATCGGCTCAACACCTATTCAAAAACACAAACCAACGTTATTTCATCGGCTGTAATTATCATTTTTAGCAGCATTTCCCTCTCCAACCCTATCATTTTACTGAAAATTTGCAGCACTCTATAAGTTATTATTATATTTGGAACACTTTTTGTAAAGTTCAGTATAAATTACGACAGAATTAGAAATATTAAAAAAAACAACCACAGATGAAGAAATTAAGTATCCTTTTTATTTTACTAGTTAGTATTAGTATCAATGCACAAGAAATAAACTGGATGAGTTTGGAAGATGCCGTAGCTGCTCAAAAAACGAATCCTAAAAAAATTATGATGGATGCCTATACCAACTGGTGCGGTCCATGTAAAATGCTGGACAAAAACACTTTTGGTAATGCCGATGTTGCAGCGTATATAAATAAAAACTATTATGCCGTTAAATTTAACGCAGAAGGAAATAAAGAAATCACTTACGAAGGGAACATCTATAAAAACCCAGGGTATAACCCTGCAAAAGCAAACAAGCGAAATAGCGGTCATCAATTGGCAAGTTTTTTCGGTGTACGAGCGTACCCAACTATTATCTTTTTAGATGAAACAGGAAAATTAATAGCGCCAATCCCAGGATATCAAAAACCTTCTCAGTTAGAAATTTATTTAAAAATGTTCCATACGGATGCTTATAAAGGTATTCAATCAAAAGAGGCCTATGAAGCATACATGGCTAACTTTAATTACACATTCAAAGGGTAATACCAATTACAATCCAAAATGACCGATATAAAACCGTCACTTGGAAATGTATTTGGTATAAAATTTCATTCTTTTAAAATATAAGCTCCTTTTTGCGACGTATCGTAGAAAGGAGTTTTTTGTTGCCTACATGTTTGCTCCCATTGTTGTTTATACATTGGATAATTAGAACCATCAGCAATAATAACTTCAGGTCTTAAAGTCTTAATTAATCGCTCTAGGTTTATTTTAGGAGAACCTCTTAATACCACAATATTTGGGTAAAAACCTTCAACATCATATACTTCATCTGCATCTACAATCAATACTGTTTTGTCTAAAAAAGAAAGGACATTGGGTATGGGACTGAACACTTTCAATACATCTATTCCTACTGTATTTTGAAAACTTCTCAGTAAAAAATCAGTACGAACTAACAGTGTATCCAAAACAAACACCGCCACTTCTCCCCCACTACGAATTAATAATTTACTTTTTTTGTATTGATGGTACACAATCAATTCCGAACTCTGTTCTAATGTATATTTATAATAAAATATACTCACTTGAAAACTTATTATCAGAACGATGATACCATAAAACAATCGCCATTTAAATCGATGAATTAAAAATGCCAAGCCAATTAAAATGCTCAAACAAATTCCTAATTGCAGTCCCGAAAAATGAATATTTTGTATTAAAAACAACTCCTGTCCACTTACCCAAGTCACAATACTGTTCATATAATAAACCAAGCCAGAAAACAAAGAAATCAGCCAAGACGCAGGAAGACCAAGCAATGTCAACACAATGGTAAACACTCCCGTAAACAGCAATAATGACAACATTGGGATGATGCATAAATTACTAATTAAAAACAATATTGGAAACTGATGAAAATAATATAAACTCAAGGGTAGGACACCTAACTGAGCTGCCATAGAAACGGTTACTAAGTCCCATCCATATCTAACAGCAAAACTTTCTGGTTGCCATAAATCACTTAAAACTGGACGTAATAACACAATGGACAAAACAGCCGAATAACTTAATTGAAACCCTATATCAAACAAAAAATTAGGTGATGCAATCAATAAAACCAACATGGACATAAAAATGGAATTTAAAATAATATGCCGCTTATTAAAACTCATTCCTATTTGTAAGGCCGTAAACATAGTAACTGCTCTCACCACGGAGGCCGACATTCCTGCTAAAAAAGCAAAGCTCCACAATAGTATTACAATACAAAAACTACTTAGTAATTTCCCATACTTCCAACGATGTAAAAACTGAAACATAAAACGCAGTAATAGTAATAAAACACCAATGTGCAATCCAGATATTGCCAAGATATGAATCGCCCCAGATGCAGAAAACGTTTTTATAATATCCTTAGATAAAAACTGCCGTTTCCCCAATAATAAGGCATTGATAAAACCTAGATCATAGGTGGTCATTCCTTGTTCAATTAAGCCTTTATTTATTGTACTGTGAATATCAGCTATAAAACCATCCAACGATTTATTCCTTGATTTTAACGATAAAAAATCACCCTTTCTTAGGTATAACTGATGATATATTTGCTTTCGATTTAAATATTTGGCATAATCAAATACATAAGGATTTAACCGTTTTGATAGTGAATCCAAGGTAGTTTTGACTAAAATTTCATCATCAACTTTTAAACTATTATTCAAACTATCACGTTGTACACTCAATAAAATAACACCACGAGTAGTCGTTTTATTTACTTGAATAACGGTTGCATAAAACCGTTGGGTTTTCAGTGATGATTTTAATACTTGATTGATTTTTAAATAAAATATAGTTTGATTTTGTACTTGAGTACTCGAGCTCGCATGTGAATAATGATGTTTTTGATTCCGTGTATCATCTCCCCAAACCAATAGGACACCTATTAGTATTACACAACAACCAGTAACTATTTTAAACACAACCACTCCGTCGTTTCCTTTCCAAAGCAACATTGCTAACAATAATAAGCCTCCAAAAACAAGTCCAAAAATCACACTTAACTGTCCTTGAAAAAAGCTGCCCAACACAATTCCGATACTTAAAAAAAGCACCAATTGAAATGGAATATACCGCCCTATTGTTTTCATAGCACGATAAGTTACATTTTAAAAAGACAAAAAGCAATTGTACTTTACAAGGACAGGTAAATAAAATATACTATATTAACCACCTAAACCAATAACTAACAAGAACTTGAACTTCACCAATCCATTAGTATATGGAGCTCCCTGTTTTATAGCTTTCATATTATTAGAACTTACATATAGTAAAACACATCATAAAAAAGAACTCTACAAATGGAAAGATTTAGGGTCTAGCATGTTTATGGGAATCGGCTCTGCCATTATTGCTCCTTTAATCAAGACCATTTCTGCCATTGTAATCTTCAATTATTTATATGATGTTTTTAATCCTGAAATAAATGGAATTCATACGAATATTATGGGATGGACTTCCTTTGGATATTCCTGGCCAATCTGGATTTTATGTCAATTTTTAGATGATTTCACCTACTATTGGTTCCACAGACAAAATCATATGGTTCGTTTTTTATGGGCCGCACATATAGTGCATCATTCTTCTGATAATTACAATTTAGGTACCGCTGTACGCAATGGATGGTTTACCATATTATACAAACCTTTATTCTATATGTGGCTTCCAGCTATTGGATTTCCACCAGAAATGGTAGTCGTATGTTTAGGTATTGAGGCTTTATGGCAATTTCAACTACACACCACCTATGTCCCTAAAATGGGCTTTATAGAAAAAATATTCAATACCCATACTATGCATCAAGTACACCATGCTAGAAACATAGAGTATATGGATAAAAACCATGGTGGATTTTTAAATATTTTTGATAAAATGTTCGGAACTTGGAAAGAATTGGATGATAATATCGTCATAGAATATGGCGTATCACATCCTCCAAACTCCTACAATCCATGGGTGATTCTAACCCATGAATATAAAGACATTTGGAATGACACCCAGAAAACAACAAACTGGTTTCACAAATTCATGTACGTTTTTGGACCTCCTGGTTGGAGCCATGACGGAAGTACCATTACAGTAAAAGAAATGCGAAAAGAATTAAAACTAAAAGCTGAAAAAGCGTCCGTATAAAATCACCCTAATTGGCAACTTTATTTTTTGGAACTATCCACAATAAGTGTTGCCACTTTTTGAGAAGCACCAGTACCTCCTAATTTTAACTCTAAATCGTAATAATCTTCGAACATCTGAGACCTAGTTCCCTCATTTAAAATACGATTCAATTCTATTTCCAATCTGTTTTCATTAAAATCGTCCTGAATAAGTTCGGTGACTACTTCCCTATCCATAATAAGATTCACTAAAGAAATAAACTTTAATTTTATCAATCGTTTTCCTATTTGATATGACAACCAACTGGTTTTATAACAAACAATTTCTGGTAACTTAAATAAGGCTGCCTCTAAAGTTGCTGTTCCAGAAGTAACAATAGCCGCATAAGAAACCGACATTAAATCGTAGGTTTTATTACTGATAAAGCTCACATTATCCTGTTTGATAAAAGGGGCATAAAAATCATACGATTGGCTCGGAGCACCCGCAATTACAAATTGATAATCCAAAAACTTATCCGCCATTTTAAGCATCACCGATAACATTTTTGTAATTTCTTGCTTGCGACTCCCTGGTAATAAAGCGATAATAGGTTTACCATTTAAACCATGAGCCTCTTGAAATTCTTCTAATTTTACTTGTGTTCTGTCTGCAATAGCATCAATTAAAGGATGCCCCACAAAATGTACCGGAAACTGATGTTTCTTTTCATAAAAATCTTTTTCAAAAGGTAGAATCACATACATTTCATCTACATCGCGCTTAATATTTTTGATCCGCCCTTCTTTCCATGCCCATATTTGAGGAGAAATATAATACTGGGTTTTATAGCCGTGTTTTTTCACAAACTCCGCAATACGCATATTAAATCCTGGGTAATCGATAAAAATAATCACGTCGGGCTTGTAAGCTAAAATATCTGCCTTACAAAATTTCAAATTCCCAGCGATGGTTCTAAGGTTCATAATGACCTCAGCAAATCCCATAAATGCCAATTCTTTATAATGTTTCACCAAGGTTCCACCAGCAGCGGCCATCAAATCACCACCCCAACATTTAAACTCGGCTTTCACGTCTTTTAATTTCAATGCTTTTATCAGGTTTGCACCATGTAAATCACCGGATGCTTCACCTGCTATAATATAATACTTCATTTATAAAATATTTATAATTACCATACTCAATGCGATACAAATAGTTGCCAACAATACCCCACGTGCTCTGTATTCCTGTTTTCTTTTTAAAAACAAAAAAAACGCTATAAAATTTGTAATGGCTCCAAGTGTCATCACTTTTGACAATAAGTCATTGTAATACATACTTTTCAACGCTTCTACAATGGCAAGGTCTGACAAAAAAGACGTTGCTAACATGGTGCCAAAAACAGTAGCGATAATGGCTACTAAAAATCCAATTACGATTTCTTTTATCATCAGAATAAATTAAAAATTTAAGTTCTTCAAAGCTTCCATAGCCTTATAAGCAGTCAGATCAAACTGAACAGGAACGACAGAAATATAGCCGTTTTTTAAAGCCCATTCATCGGTATCTTCCCCCAAATCATGATTTACAAACTCTCCTTGCAACCAATAGTATTTTTTTCCGTGTGGAGTGGTTCGTTCATCAAATTTCTCATGCCAATTAGCTCTTGCCTGACGGCAAATTTTCACTCCTTTAAAATCAGGAATATTTGGGAAATTCACATTCAATATAATGTCTTTAGGTAAGCCTTGCGCCAATACTTTTTGAGTCATCTTTTTAATCTCCTTTTTTAAAGGCTCAAAATTGGCATCCCATGAATAATCCAATAGAGAAAATCCAATAGAAGGAATCCCTTCGATACCCGCTTCTATCGCTGCACTCATAGTCCCTGAATAAATCACATTTATAGAAGAGTTAGACCCGTGATTAATTCCAGAAACACATAAATCAGGTTTTCTATCCAATAAAGTACTCACTGCAAATTTAACACAATCAGCAGGTGTACCCGAAAACTGATACGCTGCTTGCACTTCTTGATCAATGCTCACTTTTTCACAATACAAAGGTGCATCCAAGGTGACTGCATGTCCCATTCCGCTTTGAGGACGGTCGGGAGCTACCACAACAACATCACCCAATTCTATCATTACAGAGATCAAGGTTCTCATCCCAGGAGCAGTGATTCCATCATCATTCGTCACCAAAATTAGTGGTCGTTTATTCATATTATTTCTTTCTAACAAAACTACTCTATTTTACATGGGAATACTTATAAATAAAGTAAGTTTTTCCATGTAAAATCATGGAATAAATAATAGCATCCCATAAAGATGTTAAAAAATACTAAAAAAACGGCATTATCAAAAAAATGGCATTATTTTAGTGCAGATAATATAGACCATGTCGAATGAAAAAATTAATTGATTTTATGAAAAACAATAAAAAAATACTCATTTCCTTTACCTTTATTGCTTGTATCTTTTTTGGATTCAATATGCACTCTAGCAATGACCCTAAAAATGACAAGGCTTTAATAAGTCTGTTACGTATGGCATTAACTCAAGGTCATTATGAACCACATGCTATTGATGACGAATTTTCTGAGGGGGTTTTCACGCGATTTATTGAGCAAATAGATCCTACAAAACGGTATTTTTTAAAATCAGATTTCAAAGAATTTACTGCTTTTAAACATTTAATAGATGACCAAATAAAAAACGAAGATTTATCTTTTTTCTATTTAGTCCATGATCGTTTTAACCTTCGATTAAAAGAAGCTGAAGCTAGTTATAAAGAAATTTTAGAGCGTCCTTTTAACTTTAATAAAAAGGAAACATTAAGCGTGGACTATGAAAACATGTCCTATGCCAAGTCTAAATCAAAATTAATTTTAAGGTGGAAAAAACAATTAAAACATAGTACGATCAATCGTTTACACGAAAAACTAACAAGTCAAAATGACAAAAAAGAAAAGGATAGCACTTTTAAAGCGTCCTCTTTCAAAGTCTTAGAGAAAGAAGCTAGAGCAAGCACTGAGGAATTTATGTCTGATTTTTATGACCGCATGAACGAATTGGAACAAGCGGACTGGTTTACTATTTATGTAAATTCAATTACGGAAGAATTTGACCCACATACAGCCTATTTTGATCCAAAATACAAAAAACGTTTTGACCAAAGTATGTCTGGAAAGCTTGAAGGAATTGGAGCACGCTTACAAAGAAGTAAAAACTATACAAAAGTAGCTTCCTTAATTTCTGGAGGCCCAGCATGGAAAGGTGGCGAACTAGAAGCAGGCGATTTAATCATTAAAGTTGCCCAGGGCGATGGAGAAGCTGTGGATATTGTAGGAATGCGATTGGACAAAGCCATTGACTATATCAAAGGAAAAAAAGGAACGACTGTAAAATTAACATTGAAGAAAATAGATGGTTCCATAAAAACCATTTCTATTGTACGAGATATTATAGAAATAGAAGAAACATTTGTAAGGTCTTCTGTTATCAAAAAAGATGGGCATACCTACGGATTGATCAATCTTCCTAAATTTTATATCGATTTTTCTAAAAGAAACGCTCGAAATTCTACTTCGGACATGATTCAAGAAATAGAACGATTGAAAGAACAAAATGTAGAAGGCTTGGTTATTGACCTGAGAAATAACGGAGGAGGATCTCTTAAAACTGCCATAGAAATAAGCGGACTTTTCATAAAAAAAGGCCCTATGGTTCAAGTAAAATACAGAGGGAAAAATGCCACCGTAAGAAAAGATACAGATAAGCGTATTCAATGGGGAGGCCCATTAGTATTGATGGTAAATGAACTATCGGCATCTGCTTCTGAAATTTTTGCTGCAGCCATGCAAGATTACAAAAGAGCGGTGATTATAGGCCCTAAACACACCTATGGAAAAGGGACTGTACAAAGTGTGTATGATTTAAACAAATACCATAATCTGGGTGTAGATTTGGGTGCTTTAAAAATGACAATTCAAAAATTTTATCGAATTAATGGAGGTTCAACACAACTAGAAGGTGTAACCTCAGATGTCATTGTTCCAACACGCTATAGCTATATGACCATCGGAGAAAAAGATTTGGACAATCCTTTGAGTTTTGATAAAATCCCTGCTGTCGAATATAAAACATGGAACAATTACTCCAATTTTAATGAAGTAATAGCTTCTAGCATCCAACGAATAGGACATAATGAACAATTCAAATTGATCGATAAAAATGCACAATGGCTCAAAGAAGCCCAAGAAGACAATACAGTGTATTTAAATTACAAGGATTATAAAAAAGACATACAGTTTATCGAAGACAGGTCTTTAAAATTTAAAAAACTTGCAGATTACAAAAGCGATTTCACCTATCAATCTCCCTTGTATGAAATTGAGCTCGTAAAACAAGATAGTTTGTTATTAAAGAAACGTGAAATTTGGCATAAAAACCTCCAAAAAGACGTGTACATCACGGAAGCTTTATTCGTTTTGAGCGAGCTAAAAATAAAGCCAAACTACGTAGCAATAAAACAGTAAGTCATTTAAAATACATAAGCAGTCATCTCTTCATTGAAATGGCTGCTTTTTTTTTGAATAAAACAGGCACTTGTTACATTCCTTCTTTTTAGAAGAACCTCTTGTTCCTAGTTTTATAATCAACAATCAAATTACACAGCTTCATTTATTTAAAAGGCAGGACAAGGCATACTGAAGCTTTGTCCTGTTTTTTTTACTAAAAAAATATGTTAGCATTTCCCGAAAAAACATTCAAGTGAGAATTAAGGTTCTTCAATAAAAACCAAGGTGACGGCGGCGTTTCTAATAGAGACGGTTCCTTCCTAATCCCAAAGAAAACACTCTCTAAAATTCGGAAAGAAAGCGTCCGTTAATCGCAGCATCAAGAAACATCCCTAATATTATACCTGTTTGTTTTTTTAATAAAATTAACCAATCAATAGTTTCATCGATTCAAAGAACCATTTCATCGCCTCAGCATTTCATTATGCTAACAGTATCTATAAATTGCCAAAGACGCTAACCTAAATTCATAGATAGATGAAAAAAATACTATTACAATTCGCTATTTTTCTGGTATCAGCTACTAGTTTTATTTTCGCTCAAGGAACTGCAAAACAAAAAACAATTAACATCTCCGGAAACATCGGACTGTTTTATGATATGTATGACTTTTCCGAGGAAAATTACCCAAACTTTAGAGCTAAATATCCAGAGAACCTCTTTAGACTAAATGCCAATGCCACTATACAGCTAGGAAAACATTTTTCCATTCCTTTTGGGATTAACATTACCAATCAAAAAACATTGTACAATCTACCCAACCTCCCCAATGAAAGCATTGTAGATTACATCCAAAATCCTAAAAACAATATTAGCATTCATCCAAAATACAAATGGGTACAAGCTCATATAGGAACTCATACTCCTGATTATTCAGAACTTTCCACAGGAGATATCAATATTTTCGGAGCAGGATTAGACTTAAATCCAGGAAAATTTATTTTTTCTTTTAACTACGGTATTTCACAAAGAGCCATAGAACAAGACAATTTACTAAATACAGTGGGAGCTTATGCTCAAAATATAATAGCCACTAGAATTGGGTTTGGAAAAATAGACGGTTCAAAATTTACCATAAACATCGTGAAAATAGAAGATGATGTTACCTCACTTATCAATGCACCCACGGAAATAAAACCCATAGAAGGGATTACTATTGCACCGCTTATTGAAGTGAAGTTTGGGAAAAAGATATTTTTCACTACCGAAACTGCTGTCTCTATTTTCACGAGTAATTTACTCAATCCATTTGAAATTGACAATGAAATTGTTGACGCAGTAAAAGACATCATTACCATAAACGCTTCTAGTAAAGGGGATTTTTCACATAAATCGTCCTTAGAGTGGAAGTCTAAAAAACTTACACTTGGAGGAGAAGTTAAATACATCGGTCCAGGATTTGTACCTGCGGGGTTTAGAAATATAGAAAAAGATATTTTAGATTATAAATTTAAATCTTCCATCAAGTTATTTAAAGGAAAAACAAACATCAACGGAATGTTTGGTATCCGTACAAATAATTTAAAAAACACCACTTTACAGAGTACCAAAAGAATTATTAGCAACCTAAATGTTTTTACAAAACTAACAAAGAAATTATCCTTAAACGCAAGCTATTCTAATTTTGGTTTTAACAATAATGAGATCAACAATGTGCTGCGTATTGAAATGATTAACAATACTTACAACGTTTCTCCTTCCTATAAATTTAAAACTACAAGTATCAATCATCTAATTAGTTTAAATTGGAACCTCAACAACTTTGATCAGTTCGACACTACATCCTCCTCTTTTGTAGCATCACAATCAAAGAGTTACGGATTAAATTACAACCTGTTTTTTAAAAACATGCCCTTAAATATTAATTTAATGGGACTTCATTTAAACAATCAAACACCTGCAAGTAGTTTTAAAATGAAAAACTACAGTGCCTCCTTTTCTTACAAATTTTATGACAAAAAAATAAAACCAACACTGCTATTTAACCTTGCCCAAATCTCAAAAAACCCATTTACCACGGACAAAAGGTTTAGTACAAAATTAAAAATAAGTTATAAAATAAACAAAAAACTACAATTCAAATTTGCGTACAAACTCAACAAATACACCTACGGGACTTCACGTCCAAACGCATTAACAAAAGAAAACAGGTTACAATTTTCTCTTTTAAAAAAATTCTAAATCATGAAAAAATATAATATACTCATCGTAAGTTCCCTCCTGTTTTACATAAGCATTCAGGGACAAGTTCAAGTTCATTTAAACATAGACCACAACCCAACTCCAGAATTATATGAGTGGGCAGACCGAAGCAACCTAGCCATAATAACGGTGACTAACAGTAGTGAAAGCCTGGTAGGAATGGACTATAAAATAAAAGTGGATGTATTACTAGACGATCAACTTGTTTTTCAAACCAATAACAATGTAATTTCTCAAAAACTCACCTTAGGATCTCAAACATTTTTAGCCGACGAAATAATACCATATAATGCGATTAATTTTGTCAGACCAAGTTTTAAAGATAAAATAATTCAAACTGGTTTATTGCCTCCAGGTATGTATTCATTTTGTGTTTCATTGATAGATTTATCAGGAAAGACACTGTCAACACCTGCAAAAATATGCCAACCCATGTTTATCACCGCCTATCAATTACCCGAATTAATGTTTCCTACAAACGGACAGGTAATTGCCCCCATTAATGTGAGTTCGTTGTTTTTCACTTGGACGCCAGTTACACCAGCTCCTCCAGTGGAGTTAGGAGTTAAATATATCATCTCCATTACGGAAATTCAGCCAGGGCAATCTGCCTCCCAAGCATTTCATATAAATTATCCACTTATAGAGGAAGAGGTTATAGGTAACACACAGTTTTACTGGCCATTAGATATTGAAATTCCAGATCCGGAAACATCATTTGTTTGGAGTATAAAACCAGTAACCGAAAATGACAATCCATACAAATCTGGACCCAATGGATTTTCGTATTTAGAAATTTTCACTATTGGAAATCCAGCAGAAACTTATACGCCAATAGTTACCGAAGAAGAGGCGTCAGCTATTACCATTGAAAAAACAGCCACAATCATCCCTATTATTAATCAGGACGATATAAAAAAAATGCATGACAACATTACTAGTCTTAGTAAAAGCAGCTCCACAAATAGTCTGAAACAAGAAAACATTAGATATGTATTCCTTACAAGTGCTGCTAAAAAACTCGCCTATTTCCAAAAATTCAATCAATTAAACAAGGGAAATATATCAAAAAAAGAAATACGAAATCAACACCTAAAACTACAAGATATAGCCAAACAGTTGATTGCCTTTCCCAATACTTCTAGTCTCGAAAAAAACGACAAGAAAAAGGTTTTAAAAGCAATGATAGAAAACCTAAAAAATCTAACCTTAATTAAATAAGCCATGAAAAAAATTCTCCTACAATTACTTCTATTTGGCTTTTTTTCAAGTCAAATGCACGCTCAGATACAAATATCATTAAACGTAGACTCAAACCCTACCCCTGAACTATCAGAATGGGTAAACAGGAACAACTTAGCCATCTTTACTGTAACCAACACAGATCCGGACTGGGAAGTTGAGTACATCCTTAAAGTAGAACTCTATAAAGATGGAATTTTAATGTTAGAAACCAACAATAATGTTGTTCCTCAAACACTTGAAATGGGAACTGTTACTTTTTTAGCAGATGAGATTATCCCTTATAACGCCATTAATTTTACCAATACTAGCTTCCAACAAGCCATTCTACAAACAGGATTGTTACCTGCGGGACTGTATTCGTTTTGTGTTAGCATGCTTAAAAGTGACGATTATGCAGTGATTGCAACGGACACTCCAAACCCAGCATGTCAACCAATGGTATTTACAGCCTATCAAACTCCCGAATTAATTATGCCTATTAATGACATGGCTATTTCATCTCTATTAACACCTACCATTAATTTCACATGGTCACCAGTAACACCCGCACCAGATCCTAGCCATTTTTCTATTGAGTACCGCATACTTGTATCTGAAGTTTTAAGCAATCAATCTTCTCCTAGCCAAGCGTTCCACGTAAACACAGGACTTATAGACGAAGATGGATTAACTACCACACAATTTATATGGCCCTCCGACATTGAAGCTCCCGACAACTTAACAAATTATGTTTGGAGTATTCAAACCATGAACACAAACAATAACTTACCTGTTTTCCAACCAAACAATGGTTTTGCAGTGATACAAACATTTCAAATAACTCCTGCAAACAATGTAAGTACAGATGATTGTGACTGTGACATTTCTTCTCTAACGCAACCGACCGTTGCCATTGCCCAAACTGATTCCATAAATAATCCTAGAAAATTACAGTTAACAAATATTGCCCAGTTAAAAGATTACTTGATTAATTGTAACACGGTATTTAGTGCGAATCCTTCAGATTACACCATAGATATGAGTATAAATTGGGACGCTACTCATAACGAAGAGGCGGTTCCCGATGGCACTACTATTACTGAGCATGAGTACAATGCGACTAGTCATGAAATACCCGAAGAAATTTGTATAAACTACACCATATACCCTGTATCTACAGGAATTAGTGGTGCACAATGTGAAAACGAAATATGTATCACTACACCTGCAGCACTTTTAGATTTAAACTTTAGTAACACTCCTACAGCCATTGTCTCTGTTGGCGACACCATCCAAGCAGGTTACACTCACGAATTTAAGATACTTGTATCGCAAGCAACTGTAAATAGTACAACCAATAAAATAACAGGAAAAGGAAATGTTTACGTACCCTGGTTAGGGGCTAGAGTTGCCGTTGCCTTTAATGAAATTACCTTAGACACAAATAGAAACTTACTCACAGGAAAAATACTTGGAGAAACATATCCAGCACCCGCACCTGTATTCCCTCAAGAATGGGCAGAAGAAATAATTGCCAATAACAATACCGCGAATAATACAGCCAACAACCTTGCTAACTGGGGAAATAACACCGTGGAAGATGTTATTAACTGGACAAATTCTACTTCTGGAAAAGTGGTAGATTGGGTAAATAGTACTGCCGGAACCTCCATAACTAGCCCTACGATTGATCCACAATCACCTATCCCAACAGGGCCGCTCACGGACAATACCACTCCTGTAAAATTCCCTTTAGGAGTTAATTTCCCTAATGGAGATCAATTGGCCATAACAGAAATGGTGTTTAGACCTAATAAATCCGAATTTAACCTAATAGCTGCCATAAACACCCCTCCTAGTTTTCAACCACTTGGAGAGCCAGCACAACTCATTGGTTTTTTAGCTAAAAACACCGAATTCCACCTAAATAATATAGACACACCACCCGAAAGACTCGAATTGGTGGAAGATGTAAACTTTGGGAATATGAACAATACCACTACTTTCACCTTTATAAGTCCTGCAAACTCACCCAATGGATGTTATATTGAATGGGACGACGACGGATTTTCTCAATTCGGAATAGAACTACAAAGTTCATTTACAAGAGATTGGTTAATTCCATCACCAGATGATGGAACAAGATCTACTGCGAATTTTGTAGCTACGGTTCAAAATTGGGATGACTTAGTAATGACAGGGAATTTTCAAAAATCAGAAATTGTAGATAGCCAGTCCATGATTATTTCTGCGGGGAACATATCCTTAGATTTTTCGGATACAATAAATCCTACCAACTTACAATCAGCATCCGATTTCCCTTCCAATTATGCAGGTGATAAAACCATGCTTTTTAGAGGCTTCCACATGGAAGAATTAACTGTTCAAATGCCCGATTGTTGGCAAACAAATGCCAATGGCGTACCCACCTTGGCTATCTATGATATGATTATTAACGATACAGGAGTTACCTTGATTGCAGAGGCCACAAATGTAGCTGCGTTTAGAGGGGCTAATGTAGCCGATTTAATTGCGAGTATAGACACGGTACATGTTGATATCCGAAGTAGTTCCTTTCACAATGCCTTTGTAAAAGGAAAAATAGGATTGCCAATTAGCAAAGCGGACTCCATTCAAAATCCTTTGAAATATCATGCGCTATTTACCACCGCTACTCAACCACCAAAATTTCAGCTAACCATTGAGCCTACAGGTCCTATAAACGCAAGTTTATTAAAAGGAGTGATGGAACTAGACCCAACTTCCAATATAGTTGCGAGTGTATCCAAAAACCCCAATTATAGTCCTGGTAATAGCAATAGTAAAAAATACAAAAAAACATTTCAATCTACTTTAAACGGAAGTTTTGTGTGGGATGATGTAAAACTAGGACCGGTTAAGCATGTAAACATGAATCTAGGATTTCAGGGAATTGAAATGAATTATAACAATGTACAACCGAACAATAAATTCAGTTTTAATGCAGGAACCTGGTCCTTTGCCAGCCCTCAAAAATTCTTATCTAATTTCCCTGTCACCATAGAAAACATCGGTTTTAATCAAAAATCTACCACAGGAAGCCAACTTTTACATGGAGATCTTAACTTTGATGTCATATTTAACCTTTCGGACGACATCGGAGGGCAAACAAAACTGGCTATAGAAATTGCCATAGAAGAAAATACAGGTGGTAGCGGTTTGGGAAAATTCAAACCTAAATACCTAAGTACAAGGATCGATGATATTTCCATATATGCGAACTTACCTGCAGTTTCAATTAACGGAACCTTACAATTTAGAAACGACCATCCTGTTTATGGAAATGGATTTAAAGGAGAATTAGAAGCCGCATTTAAAACACCAAGTATTGGTATTACAGCCTTGGCAGAATTTGGAAATACAAACTATCTTAATAATGGAGCAACCTACCGTTATTGGAGAGTAGAAGCCGCCGCAAAATTCCAACCAGGAATACCTTTTTTACCCGGTATCGCATTTTACGGTTTTGGAGGTGGAGCGTTTTATAATATGGAAGGATCCCTTGTTGAAAACCCAACAGACCCAGACACTCCTCCCTACTATAGTTTTGAACCMAAAAAAGGAAATTTAGGTTTTCAAGTAGAAGCAACTATTGGAGCCGCTGCTAAAGTAGATTCTTTTAATGCGGATGTAGGATTAAACGGTCARTTTTCTAGTTCTAGTGGATTAATCAATATTGGTTTTACAGGMGATTTTTATATAGGAGCCCCMYTAACACCACAAAGCGAAAGAGAAGAAGCGCAAATAAARGGGAGTGTTWTMGCRGATTACAATTTCCCYGACAAGCATTTYTTYATGAATGTTGATGCGAGTATARATRMAKWYCCWATAWCAACACCYMMRCCTATTAATTTAAATRTTGATATAAATGGAAGYACWAATCTKTGGCATTTTAAACTWGGGGARCCACTCASTCCAAATACCGTTAATATTTWTGRTRTWTCTATGTACGAATACCTAATGTTTGGGAATAATATCCCAACACCAAGTGCGTTTACACAAAGATTTCAAGATGGTTACCAAGCAAACATAGGAASCTCTATAAACTTATCTAGTCATGGTAAAAACTCTAATTCAGAGCTAGGAAAAGGTTTTGCGTTTGGTGCTGGCTTTGAATTTAATTCTAACAATACCAT
>NVRM01000050.1 GCA_002400885.1 Flavobacteriaceae bacterium | reverse complement strand
ATCCACAGCACAATATTACTTAGGGTCGGAACGACTATCAAATTACTTTTTAACGTTGTCTTAAAAAACGATTCACTTTCCTTAAACAAATGACAATTGGTTTGAGAAAGGTATAAATTAAACATGATTGTATTTTTAATTTTCCGTAAATTTTCTCCTTTAAAAATAATTTTATAAGTGTTCTGATAAGAATATCCCCCTACCTTTAAATATTCATAAGATTCAAATTCAAAAGGCGTTCCATCAGCATCGAATAAAACAAGGTTTTTAATAAGGTAGGCTCTAAATACTGTATCCAGAGCAATAGAGTCATTCTGTTTTTCTAATGCAGGACTGTACAAAAGCAAGGCATTCCTAAATGACCAAGGAAACTCTGCAATCACTTCTACTACGGATTCCTTTTCTATAATTTTAAAATAGGCACGATTTGGTTCCTGTGAAAATCCTTTCATTATGAAAAAACAACATATAATTAGCCCTATTTTTCTCATTAGGATATCCTTTTAAAATCGACAGAAGGCATCCCTCTAAAACAGCAAGGAATACTAAGAAACATCGCTTTAATTATATAGTAACACCTGTCGTATGGAGATTCTAGAGTCTGGCCTGTTCTCCCGCTTTCTTGAGGCATCCTTCCAAATCTATCTATAAATTCACACTCGTTTGAATAAAGACTATTCAACGTATCAGCAGGAGCAGTTATACCATCATCAGAACGATTGCCTTGTTTTAAACGCCCCCCTGATGTCATTGCGGCTACTTCCGAATGATCATCACTCGACAACTTGTAGGCAGCTGAATAACTAATAGGATACCTATCCACAGCATCACCGATCAAGTTCATCGGTTTTAAAGCTATCCTTAAACGTTCTAAAAATAAGCGAGGTTCTCTTGAAAAATGATACCCTCTTGTAAAACTATCAAGTTTCCGGTTTGAAATCCAGCTACGAGCAGTATTATTATCACCTGTACTATTACTAAAACAACTCAATAATAAAACACAGCAACGCCTCAAAAACATGTTTTTATAGTTTCTCATTTTTCCTTTTTAGATTAAACATAGCATTGTTTAACGTGTAATTTATAGCAAAAAAAACACTGACATAACACACTAAGTTAATCATAAAAAACAACAATTAAAAAACGTTTCTGTTTCTAGAGATGGCGTTTACTTCTTTCCCTTAAAAATAAAAGCGACACTCAAAAAGAAAAAAAAGGCATAAAAAAAACCTATTTATCGAAGTGATAAATAGGTTTCTTAATATTGTTACCTGTAGTTCTAATCAATGATATAGATATTTACATCTTGATAATTACGTACTACAAAATCAAAAGCTACTCTTAATATTTCTCCCATGGAGTTACATTGTTTAAAGTACTTATCTCCTGTTAACTTATTCAATCCCATTTTAAGTTCAGCTGTTTTTTCTGGGGTAGAAATAGTGTCATTAGACATACACTCCAAAATATGATTGATACGCTCTTGTGAGCCTAAAATTCGTCGTGCCGTCGCTGCTCTTTCTTCTTTTTTATATTGCTCTATAGATTCTTCCTGTAAACTATCACTTACCATATTTACAAATTCTATATTATCTGTAAAAAATTGTGGCAAGTACACATTTAATTTCCCTTCATAACATTGCTGATCAAAATCCATTCCACGGATTCTGTATTGTACCTGGTCAAAATCGTAGGATGCAACCACCACATAATTATAGGCTCTCATATCTCCCAACAAACGAATCAAACAACGTTCGTTAAATTTTACAAATTCTTTAGACAACCTTTTTTTACCATTTACGGTCACATTTTTAAGATTTTCATCGATAAAAACATCACCTGGAATCCCCAATACATGTTCTTCGATCAATGTATCTTCAAACACTAAGAAATTTATATTATTAGGGGATAAAATATGCTCTAATTCCAAGCCATAAATACGAGAAGCATCTGCTTTCTTCACATACAAATAGGTATGGTTATCATTCAAAATATTACGAATCTTTACACGAAACGGACTCGAATTACCAAAAGTACAGTAGTCAATGGCATCTATGGTTAAATAAGCCAGTGCATCTTCCCCTCCATCACCGTGTAATATCATATACATACGTTTTAGACTCAAATCTATTTCGTCACGTTCGTGCTCTGCAAAATAGACGCGAATCCACAAAGAATCCTCTCCATTTTTATCATAAACAACAATAGAACCCACAAATCTTAATAAATCATCGTAAGAAACTGGGATTTTAATATTTCTGTTATATACAGATAAGTATTCGTATAACTCAGCGTTTATAGGGTATGCAGGTTTTTTTTTTGATATCAATTTATCTTCCATGGTCATCATTTTTCTTGATGTTTCAAATTTACTATATTGCTGTAACAATAATCAACATTTATCGTCTTATTTTTACACTAAACAAATCATCTTTTGGAAACAATATTAACAATAACCAATTTACACAAAAAATACGGTGCTGTCCATGCCGTAAATAATTTATCCTTTACCATAGAAAAAGGAAACGTTTATGGGATTCTTGGTCCCAACGGAAGTGGAAAATCCACAACCCTTGGAATCATTTTAAACGTAGTAAACCGAAGCGCTGGTGATTACCAATGGTTTGACGGAACTGTATCTACCCATGAAGCGCTAAAAAAAGTAGGAGCCATCATAGAACGGCCTAACTTTTATCCTTATATGACAGCCATTCAAAACTTACAATTGGTCTGTAAAATAAAAGAGATTCCTTACGACAAAATAGAAGAAAAATTAAAAACTGTAGACCTATACGATCGGAAAAACTCTAAGTTTAATACATTTTCTTTGGGTATGAAACAGCGTTTAGCCATTGCATCAGCCTTATTAAACGACCCAGAAATCTTGATATTAGATGAACCTACAAACGGACTAGACCCGCAAGGTATACACTCCATTCGTAAAATAATACAAGAAATAGCCGCCAAAGGAACGACCATATTATTAGCTTCACATCTGTTGGATGAAGTAGAAAAAGTATGCTCTCATGTGGTGATCATACGCAATGGAATTAAATTGTATTCAGGAAGAGTGGACGAAATGAGCGCCTCTAAAGGACTGTTTGAACTCAAAACCGATCAGGATCATGAACTCCTGAGAAAATTATTGAATGCACATGAGGGACTCGGAAGTGTTTCTTTTGAAAACGGGTTATTTACCGCGAAATTAAGCCAAGAAATAAGTGCTTCAGAAATGAATAAACACTTATTTGAACAAGGAATTACCTTGTCACACTTAATCAAAAGAAAACCAAGCTTAGAGCAACAATTCCTAACTTTAACTAACAACAAATAATCATGTTTCGACTTTTAAATATAGAAATTCACAAATTAAAACACAGTAGGGCTAGCAAGGTATTAATCCTCCTTTATTTTGCCTTACTCACCTCGATCTCACTGATTGCTACAATCAAGTTTGACATTGGACCTATTCAATTTCATTTAGCTGACATGGGAATTTTCAACTTCCCATATATTTGGCATTTCAACACTTTTGCTGCTTCCATCTTTAAGTTTTTCTTATTGCTTGTCATCGTCTCCATGATGGCCAATGAATACAGTAATAAGACTTTAAAACAAAATTTAATTGACGGATTGAGTAAAAAAGAATTCATCCTTTCTAAATTTTATACCGTCGTAGCCTTGGCTGCACTCTCTACGTTATTCGTATTTATCGTTTCCTTAGTTCTTGGCTATATGTATTCCGACTATACAGAATTAAGTATTGTCATGGATGATATAGAATTTTTATTCGCCTTCTTTATAAAACTTGTTGGATTCTTTTCCTTTGGCCTATTTTTAGGAATATTAATCAAACGTTCTGCTTTTGCCGTAGGTGGCTTATTAATTTGGTTATTCATAGAAAATGCCTTTATAAAAGGATTTCTATTCTGGAAAATGAGACCTCACATGGACGATATTATGCGTATTTTCCCATTAGAAGCCATGAGCAACTTGATTAAGGAACCTGGAACTAGATTAGATGCTGTTAAATCCATTGGAAAACAAGTAGGAGAAAACTGGGGAGGCAAAATTTCTGTCCAACCATTGGACCTCTTAATTGTCATGGTATGGACGCTGATTTTCATATATCTTTCTTATCTTTTAGTGAAAAAGAGAGATTTATAAAACGGACGATATAATACACGTTCTTTTTTTTAAGAATAATTTTAATACCTTCAATTTATTGAGGGTATTTTTTTTATATTTGAGACTAATTATTTATGTAATAATCCACAGCATTCAATTGGAGATCTACAAGCTTCTTAATTCGAAACAGAAAGCTTAATTTTAGGAGTCCAACGCTAGTCCCATCATAGAATAGATAATAACTCATGAAAAAAATACTTATCCTCATATACCTGTTTTCAAGTACTATCAGTATTGCACAAGGCGAAGCCAACCATTGGTTTTTCGGTCAAAATGCAAGTATTAACTTCAACACCCTCCCCCCATCCATTGGTACAGGGAAATTAAATACAAACGAAGGTTGTTCTTCTTTTTCGGACAGTAGTGGTAATCTCCTATTCTATTCCGATGGCTCTACTATTTGGGATAAAAACAATGCAGTTATGCCTAATGGGAGTAATTTAAAAGGACATCCTAGTAGCACACAGTCTGCCATTATTGTACCCAAACCGAGCGACCCCAATCTATATTACCTATTTACTGTAGGCGCTAGAATACGAGAAGAAGGAGAATTTGGCTTTTATTATTACACCATCGATATGAGTAAAAATAAAGGAAATGGTACCGTTGTTAAAGGACCTATAAATTTAGGAAGCACATACAACAAAGATTGGAGTGAAAAGGTAACCTCAGTAAAAGGAGGAGATTGTAATTCTGTTTGGGTAATATCCCTAGTTTACAACACCTTTTATGCTTATAAAGTGGACGCCAGTGGAGTGGCAAGTAGCCCCGTTATTTCTCCTGTTAGCTATAATTCTACAAAAGTAAGTAGGCGAGGCTACCTAAAGGTTTCACCTGACGGAACAAAACTGGCAGCGGCTACTTTTCAATATGAAGGGGAGACTAAAAATGGAAGATTACATCTTTATAATTTTGACAATACCACAGGAATCGTATCCGATGATGCCGTAACATTGATTTCAAATGTTTCCGTAGATGGAGAGCCTTATGGCTTAGAGTTTTCTCCAAGTTCTACTTTTCTGTATGCTTCTACCATGACAAGTTCTAGAAATAAATTATTCCAATTTAATTTAGCAGATCAAAATATTAAAGAGTCAAAAACGTTGATTCATTCCCAAATTGGATATCGAGGCGCTTTGCAATTGGCTCCTAACGGAAAAATATATGTCACTGTACCTCCGAGTTATACCAAAGGAACACAGTTTTTAAACATCATTCACAATCCAGAAAAAAAAGGAGCCGCTTGTAACTATGAAATAGACGGGCTGGATTTAGCTCCCAATTATGCCATGCAAGGACTCCCCCCTTTTATTGCCTCTTTACTTTTACCCATAGAAATAACCGATGTAACAGATCGTAGTGTCAACCTAAACAATAATACCAAAGGAGTTTGTATTGGAAATTCTATAAATATCACCTCCGAAAATATTTCTGGAAATCCTACATACCAATGGTTCTTTAAAGGACAACCATACAGTCAAGGAAAAAACTTAAGCATTCAAAATATAAGCCCTACTGATGCCGGGATCTATGAACTAACAGTCAAAACAATTGACAATTGTGGCTTAGATAAAACCTATAAAGGGAGTATCACCCTCGATGTAAATACGCCTCCTATTGCTACTCATCTAGCCTATGACCAATGTGATTTTGACAACAATCCCTTAGATGGTAAAACTATTTTTAATTTGGACTTGAAAAAAGAGCTCCTTAGCCATAACGACACCAACTTAAGCGTATACTTTTATAAAAACCAAAAAGACTTTAACGATGACAGCCCCTTAACAAATACATCCTCTTACACCAATACTACCGCGTTTTCTCAAATCATACTAACTAAAATWATTGACAMTACAACTGGCTGTGAAAATCAAGGAAGTCTTACSCTTACTATTTCTCCTACATCACTAGAGAAATATAAAGACGTTTACCTTTGYGAAAAYRACTTAAAYGCAGGCGARCCCGTTTTAAMTGAAAGTAAAGGAWCWGGATTTGGGACCTACGATTTTGACMMTAAAATAACTRAAATAACGGCCTTGTTTTYACCCGTATCTGTWCATGTGCAGATYTACGAATCCCTATCAGACGCACAAACYCAAACAAAACCTATMACTGGAGTGGCTCAAATAGTAAGTAATACCTACTATGTACGAATAGAAAACAACATCACTAAGGCTTGTGTTGCCGTAGGAAGKTTTAAYACCACTCTTAACKATTTACCCAACATCWCTTTTGYCMAAAAAGAAAAAACACTTTGCTTAAATAATCCTTCCAAAAACACGGAAAGTAATACAATATTACTACGCTCAAAATATGGAAAACCTGCAGATAGTTTTCAATGGTACAAAGATGGAAACCTAATTAATAATGCCACAAAAAGTTATTACCACGCTTCAGAAAAAGGAACCTATACCATTGAAAAGCATCGGTACAATAACAATAATCCTCAAAATAACTTGGAAGACTCCTATTGTATTGGCTACGGTAGTGTTATTGTAAACATTTCTAGTCCTGCCTTTATAGAAGATAGTAATTTAACCATTGTAGACGATACTTCTAACAATACATTAACCATTATCAATCCGAATATTTTAGGCATAGGGGATTATGAATACACCGTGGATGACGGTCTTTTAAATGGAGACTATCAGGACGCATCAGAATTTGATTATTTAACCCCCGGTTTTCACACTTTATATGTCCGAGATAAAAATGGCTGTGGAGTGACCAGTAAGAAATTCGCCATCCTTTCCTACCCTAAATTTTTCACACCTAATAACGATGGGGTAAACGATGATTGGAATCTCGTAGGATTAGATTATACCCGTTATAAAAGTGCCAACGTGCAAATTTTTAATCGATTTGGAAAATTAATCAAACACATTAACTTACAAGGTACTGGATGGAATGGAAGTTATAATGGTAAACTCCTCAAATCTGACGACTATTGGTTTGTTGTAGAGTTGATAGACTTAAATGATGTAAGCATCATTAAGAAAGGACATTTTAGTTTGATAAGGGGTTAGTTTTACGGGCACAAGCAAAGGTTTTAGCCCCAGAACAGTTATTATACTTTTCCAGACATTTCCTAGTAAGTATAATTGTAACAACGGTACTGCCCTTCATATGGACAAGTGCTCACTCTTAACTTTTTAAAGTATCTTTTATATTTACTTAATAACAATCTGTTTTTATTTGTTTTAAATTCAATGGAGTCCCCAACTTAATCCTTGAAATAGAATCTAGAGTTTCTAGCACTCCTTTTTGCATAGCCATTGACCCACAAATCATTATAACTCCATTGTTTTTAATAACCTCAGCAATCAAATCCTTATTCTCTTCCAAATCTTTTTGAACATATTTTTTTTTGTTTCCTTCCCTTGAAAAACTTAAATATATTCCGATAAGTTTCCTAGCTCTTATTGCTATATCTATTTGCTTTGAATACATTTGAAATGATGCTTGAGTACGCCCACCCCAAAACAAATGAATTTTAGTTTTGTTTGTGTTTTCATCATTAATCATACCTAAAAAAGGCCCAATACCCGTGCCATTAGCTATCATTATAACGTCTTTTGCAGACTTCGGAAAATGAAATTTTTTATTAGATTTCACCATAGCGAGTACCATATCATTTATTTTAAGCTCACTAAAATATTTAGAACAAACACCAAACTCATGCTTTTTAATACTTAGTAGCATTTTATTATTTACTTTCCCTATAGAATACAATCGTTCCACATGGTCACTATTAGGCGTAATACTGAGTAAATCTCCCGAGAAAAATAGTGTCTTTTTTACAGGTTCCAATTCAAGTAAAAAAGAATTATCTAAATTAATATCAGAACGTTTTACGAGCTTAAATAATGTTGTTTTTTTGTGATTTAATATTTGAATTGGGTTTTTAACTACTAAGTTTAAACCTGTACTTTCATTCCAATTATTAACCCAAATTTCAAATTCTACAAACGATTGATTATGTATTTTATGAAGTTTTAGGTTTTGTGTGAAATTTTGATTTTTTTGCAATAAATCATCGACTAATATGGCATATTTACAATAGTCCTTATAAGCTAAAGAACCAAATCCGACAACAGCATACTGTAATCTATTTGAAAGCGAAGTAGAATGAACTAACTTGCTGAAATACTTAGCGTTTGAAGGTGATTCTCCATCTCCATAAGTGGAAGTTAACAGCACCAGATGTTTCGCCTTTTTATAACTTGTATAGCTATTCAATTCTGAAGTATAAACCGAGCAACCCTCTGCTAACAAAGCATCATGTAAAACACCGGCAAACGTTACAGTACTCCCCGTTTCTGAACCAATAAGAATGATATATTCAGCAGTATCTTTATTAAATTCATTCGTTATTTTTATAGACTTCTTTTTACGTTTTAATGATATCGCAAACCCTGAATATATAAAAAACAGTAGAGAGAAACAAGTTAGCAATAAAATAACAGACCACAACATGGATGCTTGCCCTGTATGTAATAGCATGCTCCATCTAGAAATAAACGTAACGAAACTATCTTTTTTTTCACTTATAACATGTCCATTAAATTGATTTACATATAATTCTTTGTCTTTCAATTTTATAACAAAGTAATCTTCAACAGCATTAGAAAAAGGAAATTCAACTCGTACTACATCACTTAACAAGAGCGACTTAAAAAGAAACAACTCTTCTCTTTTAAAATTTGAGATATGAATATTTTTATCAGAAGGTATTAATGAAAATTTCTCTAAGGAAAGAAAAACACCTGTAAGGGTAATAATAATTAAAGGAATTAAGGAATATCTACCTATAATTATATGATAATATTGTTCAAAGTTTTCTCTAAGAACCTTTGAAAAAAACCGTTTTACACCACCTTGTCGTTTTACTATTAAAAGCAAGCCAGTGATAGACATTAAGAATAATAAAAAAGAAACGAAACCTACAATAGCCCGTCCTGTGGATTTTAAAAACAAGGATCTATGTAAATTTGTAGCAAACTTAAAAACAGGTGCTTTTTCGATAATATCACCTATTTTTTTTGAAGTAAATGGATTGATATAAAAGGTTTCACTTCGCCCTTCTTTCGTGACAACAGAAACTATAACAAAATCATTTTTATCAATATCTATGCTTAAAACCTCATCATATGTTGTTTTTAATTTTTCTATGGTTTGAGAGAGTAAAAGATCATCTGTATTTTTAACTGCGTAGGGCTTTAAGCGATTTGAAATAGGTTCTAAAGCTAAAATAACACCTGTTAGAGTTGCTAATAAGATGAACATAAAAGAAGAAATAGCCAACGTTAAATGGCTATACCTCCATATAGAAATGGTCATTGAAATTAATTTTAATTAATTATATTTATTATAAGAAGATTACTTTATATAAACTGAAAACCCAATAGTATTTTAGCTTATATAAAGTATTCTTTAAAGTTATATTAGTAAACACCAATATAAGTACCTTCAGCCAAATTCTTTAAGGTGGCTCCTATCTCAAAGCCGTCAGGACTTGTAGAGTTTATATCAAAAATATACACATTCCCATCTTGTCCGGTAGGCGTAATAGCCATATAGAATTTACCATCTTTTACTACGGCACTTTGATATTGTGTTAACCATAAGTTTTTTGGCACATTTAAATCTACAACTGTTTTATTGTAAACGTCTACACGAGCAACACTCCAAACTGAATCACTAAACCAATCATCACTCTTATCAGTATTAGCATAAGGCACATAACCTATACCGTTACCCGCGTAAAACCATCCGTTTGAAGCTACATTGAAGCCTAACAATTCTGATAAGTTAAAATTGTAACTATCATCGTAATCACCATTGCTGATTTTTAATATATATGTATCATAAGTGCTATTAGGCACTGAAATAAGTTGATATACATCACCTCTTTCATCTTTGTATGACACTGGAGTTCGGTAACCATTTGTTGCTCCTTTAGCAATATCAGTCGAAATTATTTTAGGGTTGGTTAAAGATGGATAATCTAAAACTAAGGTCTCCACATTTTTATAAATAGCCTTAGGACACCCTTTTCCTGAACATGGATTTTCTGGGTTATAGGCACTTTTAGACATCCCGTAATAAATTTTATTACCTGCAATTACTGGAGCATCTACACGTCCAACATGATTATATATTTGATAATCTACCCCCTTAATATTCATTGTATACGGTTGCAAATCATTATCACTCACAGGAATTATAATTTCCTCAATAGAACCGAATGATAAGTCATCTAAACCAACCGACATAATTCTTAAATCTACATCAGATCGTATAAATTTTGTTGGATCGTTTTTATCAAATACACGTACGGCGTTTCTACCATTCGCATAATGGATTGAAGCAAATGACTCACTTGCTTTTGTCCATCTAGGATAGGCTGTACCCATAGCAAATTCAACATTTTTTTCGAATTTTTGTGTATACGTTTCTTTTCCATCAACAGAGAATTTGTAAATTCTCCCTCCTCCGTAGTCAAGATTAAAAACTGATGTACCGTCAAATGAAGCAAAAATCCTAGCGGTTCTTGTTGAAGGCATTTCAAAACCTTTACCATCATAACTTATAGTAACACCTTTGCTTAAATCAGTTAATGCTTGTGTGTAAACTTTGGTTTCTCCTGTAGGACTTGCAGATAGTGCTAGGGTAAAATAATTTCTACCTTCTACTTCTACAGGTGCTTCTTTAATTGGATCGTCGTTACTAGAACATGAAGTTGTAACGAAAAAAACTGAAAGTAAATTCAAAATAACTATTTTTTGAATAGACCATTTAAAATTGAAATTAGTCATACGTAATTATTGTTTTTATTAATATTTATAATATTCTATGGTTAATTTTTATGTAAAAAGCGCGACCTGGTTTTTGTAAAGCATAATTATCAAAAACTTGGGTGTTAAATATATTTCTAGCGTCTAAAGAAATAGTTGTTCTTTTCTTAGGAAATGTATGTGTAATACTAATATCACTAACCAATTGGGTAGGAATAATATCTTTTCCTGAACCACCTAAAGACTCCCAGTCTCTATAAAACCAGTGTACATAAGCCAGGTTGGCTGTAAACTTAGTTTGGGATTCTTTTTTAAACAGGTTGGAGAAATTATATCCAAGATTAGCATTGGCTGTAAAAAAAGGAGCATTTCGCTCTCTGTCTTTATACCAATTAAAAGCGAGTCCAGTTTCATCAAACTGCGTATTAAAACGTGAATTGAATACTGATATGTTTGCATTAAAGTCTAATTTTCTATTATAAGAATAGAAAACATCTAGATCAAAACCTTTACTTAGGTAACTTTCATCATTTATAAATTCTGTAGTTGGGTCTGTATTATCTTCTCTTACATTTAGTTTAATTTTGTCTTTGGTATCTCTAATAAAAGTGTTCATTTTAATTCTCAGCTCACTTTCACCAAAAACGAATGTCCCTAAAGATAGACCCAGATTTAGGTTCTTACTTTTTTCAGACTCCAAATTATAATTAGGCTCTAAATTTTCAGCTATATTTCCAAATAATTCAGATGCAACGGGTAATCTAAAAGAATTTTCTGCAGAGATTTGTAAAAGTATATTAGGAACCAACTCATAAGCAACTGTAAACCCATATCCATTGGCATCTACAGTTCTATTAACATCATTAAGCGTAACTGCTGCAACATCATTATCTTTTTTATATTCAATAATTCGTATGTTTTGATTAAAATATTTGTAAAACACCGACATCTTAAGTTTTTTATCAAAAGCTTGAAATGTATAACCTAATCCTAAAATGTTTTTATTAGAAAATCTAGTATCTTCTAAATTTCTAATATCAATATGTCTTAAAGGATCTTCGCTATTTCTTGTAAATCTACTATGTAAAAAATTACCAGTAAAATAATGATTTTTAGAAATTTCATAATGAGAGGTTACTCTACCTATGTACACTTTTTCAATGTTTTCTTCTAAGGTTGGATTCCCCGCTTCTGCTCCTGAAAAATATTCGTAATACCCTATAAAATTCCCCTCAGAATCAAAGCGTTTTTTTCGTTTTCCATCCCAATCATATATATCGGGAAAGATATCCGTTATTTGTCTTTTCAATTGTGAATAGGAAGAAAACAGTTCCATACTAAGTTTATCATTAGATAAGAAGTTTTTGTCTTTATACGAAAGACTAATAAGTTTAGTACTTTGGTCTGACATTCTATTTCCGTAGACAGATTCCATAGTAGCACCATGTTGAATATCACGATTAAGCTTAGAATAAAGTACTCCTAGAAATAATTCATCTGCCCATTTCCTCTTAGAAACACCTGCATCTACTTTAAATCCACCAGACATATAAGAATCATGGAATCTTGTCGCTTTAATATAAGTGATATCTCCTGTGGTTGGATCTGTAGTATAAACTTGATTCCCCCACACTTTATAGTTATTATCAGAATAATTATAAAAACTAGAACCTCTTATAGTAAATCCAGATTTCTCATCATAATTATTTCCAAATAAAGATACTTGATGGGTGTTAAATGAACCAAAAGAGTAAGAAGCCGATAGTGAATTTCTTTTAAAATTTTCCTTTAAAATTACATTAATAGCTCCACCTAAAGCATCTCCAGCCAGTTCTACAGGCACTACGCCTTTATATACTTCTATACGCTCTATCATATTCGTAGGAATGCTACTTAATGAAAACGATGGACCAAAGGATCGAATTGGAGACCCATTAATAAAAACTTGTATAGCATTACCCGACAATCCGTTAATATTGTAATGTGTGTGTGATCCTAAACCTCCTTTTTGTCTAATCCGTACACCTGCTGATCGATCTAATACTTCATTTACTTGTATGGATTGAAGTTCTATATCTTTCATTTTAATGGCATTCACAGTAAAACCTCTAGACTCTATTTTAGCTTCTTTTGTTTTTCCTTTTATAACAACCTCTAATAATTCATTTGATTGATTGTAATTAAGTGAGTAATTTAATATTGCTCCGTTAGTAGTTAAATTAACTGTTACTTTTTCCGTATTTCTACCAAAAAATTTAATCCTAACAACATGTTTACCATAGGCAATCTGGTTAAGTTCAAAAAAACCTATTTCATTGGTGTAAGTATGCTTAGAAATATTGGTTATAAAAATTGATGCTAATTCTACGGGAGTACCGTCTTTAAAGGTAATAGTACCTGATATTTTTCCGCTTTGAGCAAACAAAGAAATACTCATTATGAAAAATAATAATTGATAAAATTTCATGTTTACTTATTTAATTAATGGAACAAAAAACAACTACCTCTCTATTTAGAATCATTCTAAACGTTAAAAATAAACAAACGAATCCTTCACTTTTAGGATTTCTAAATAGCTAAAAATAATTGATAAAATTTTTAATGTATCTTTTTACAAGCTATTAATTAGTCTACTTGTTTAATCAGGCGTACGTAACGAATAAATCCTTTTCCTTCAACTTTACTTACTACACTTTCATAAGTTAATTCAAACTCTACGTCATCTTTATAATACTCCTGATCTTCTACTGCAGATTCAAACCGGATTTTATAACCAGCATCAATCTTATCTTCAGGAATTTGGATAATACATATAGCACGACCTCCTCCGTTAATAGTTGCTCCCGTTATTGCGTCTATTTTCACGTCTGTTTTCACTTGGAACTTCCACCATGTTATAATGTCTGAGTACCATTCATCATCATCACCTTGCACATAGAGTGTTTTCTCATAATCCCCTTCTGGACTAAGTAATGAAATTACGATATAGGCACCTTCACCTGAATAATTAGTCATTTGAATCATACATTTATAGGATGATGTTTTTACAGGCTCAGATTTAAATCCAAGGAAAAGAAATACTGCTATCAATACTACAGGAACGGTTTTTAAAAAATATCTATTCATGGTCTTATTTTAAAAAATTAATATCAATATTGTTCTTGCCTAATAATTCGTTTTCTTTAGCCAAATCGTACACTGATTCTTCAAAATCAGTTTTAATATCCTTACGAGCACCTATACTTAATAAATAGCTAATAACAGCTACATTCTTAGCTTTCATAGTAGCAATGTGTAATGCTGTTAAGCCTTCTTTATTTTTATCATTTACATTTATCCCTATGGTATTTACGTATTTTATTAAATCTAGATTATTAGATGCTGCTGCCAAATGAAATAAGCTATTTCCATTTTTTTGAATTTCAGTTATATCTAAATTATTTTTATATAAAATATCTAGTTTACTTTCAAAATCATTTTGTTTTGCCCTTTTATATGATTTAATCAAATAATACATAAGGTTATTCCCTTTCGTATCAAGTACATTAACATCTGCTCCCTTTTTAATTAAAAAGTCAATAACTTGAGATGTGTTACTCATTGCCAGGGTCAAAGCAGAATGTCCAATTTTATTAACATGACTAATTTCTTTTGTTGTTTCGGAAATTTTTGAGATAATTTTCAAAGAGTTTCTTCGTGAAGCATTCATAAGTATTGTATTCCCATCCTTATCAACCTGATTTATATCTACACCTTTGCTTACAAAATAATTTATTATTTCAAGGTCCTTAATTCCATACGCCAAATTATGAAGAGGTGTTACCCCATCATTGTTCGTAATATTGACAACGATTCCAAGCCCCTCCAAATAGTTGAAAAACTCTAAAGAATTATACTTACCACGTGATCCTTTAGAAGCAAACAACATCGCATTTCCATGATTATCATTTAAACCCTTAAAAGACACCCCCTTCTTCATAAGCACGTTAAGCATTTCAATGTTTCCTTTTTTGGCAACGTAATTAAAGGCTCCATTGCCATAATTATCCACACTTTTTAGACTAAGTCCTTTTGACACAAAATAATCAACAAGTGCTAAGTTTTTTAAATTAGGTATTGCCAATAGTAATGCATTTGCACCATGTTCGTCTTTATCATTTTTAATATTTAAACCATTATTAATAAAAAGATCATAAATTTCCGTATTAGTTTGGCCAGCAACAGCTGCAAAAGTTAAAGGTGAGAAGTTGTGAGAATCCTTTAGGTCTAGCCGTGCATTATTATCAATTAAATGCTTAACCAATTCAATATTCCCTTTATAAGCTGCCCAAAACACATAGGTTCTTTTGTCATGAGTTAGCTTATTAACAAAATTTCCTTTTTTAGAAAGCAAGTATTTAATAACAGTGTTGGGTGCTTTAGCAAAAATAGCATTTACCACTGCATCAAAGCCATTTTGATCTAATGCAATTGAACTATGCCCTTCAGTAATTTTTTGTTCTATGGTTTCAATTGTAGGATTTGTTTTCCAAAAATCGCTCTCCCAAAACACATTATTTGATTGTGCTTGCAAGTTGCTCACAAACAAAAGAGAAAGTATAAAAATTTTGATCGTTTTCATATTTAAATTATTTAAAATGATTCATTCAGTCAATCTGAATCTAGTTTTTTATTATTCAAGATATTTTATCTATTAAAAATATTGTAATTTATTAGGACTCCATTTTTAAAATAGGAACAATACATAAAAACTAATTCTTATTTAGACTTAATTAAAATAATGATTATTTTTTTTGCTAATATAGTTCAGATTAGTATAAATAAGTAGTATTTCAACATTTATTTTTATGACTAAAAGAGCCTATCATATCAATATTAATAATTAAAAGACTACAAATCCCCCTCTAGGCCTATGAATAATAAGATATACCAACAGTCAAATAATTTTGATTTATCTGTAATAAAAATCTACGCATACAACATATAATGCTGTTTTTTGAGTGTTTTTACTCATAAAAGGCAGTCGCTATTTAATGTATTTTAAGCAAAAGAGTTCTTTTATACAGTTCATTCTATAAAAAGCCACACTCAATTGAATCTATAAATCCCGCAACAAATAAAATACTAGGATTCCTATCTTATAAACAGTTAAAAAGATTAAATGCGTTAATTTGTGAGGACGTACAACATTAATCCAGGTAATTAGCTCTTATTAATTAAGGATATCTTCTCAAAAAAGTATAAACATATAAAGTCTCCAGTGCTCTTTTAAAATACTAGCTCTAAAAAAAGAAACCTTATTGTCATCATTCTAATTTTCAATAAGCTAAAAAAATAGCTTATTTTTGTACTATGCAATTTAAATTAGTTTCAAAATTCAAACCCACAGGCGATCAACCAGAAGCCATCAAGCAACTTGTAGAAGGTCTTAATAATGGTGACAAATACCAAAACTTATTAGGTGTTACCGGTTCTGGTAAAACATTTACGGTGGCCAATGTGATAGTCCAGGTGCAAAAACCTACCTTGGTTTTGGCACATAATAAAACATTGGCAGCACAGTTGTACCAAGAGTTTAAAACTTTTTTCCCCGAAAACTCTGTGGAGTATTTTGTCTCTTATTATGATTACTACCAACCCGAAGCTTATTTACCTGTTACAGGAACTTTTATAGAAAAGGATTTATCTATCAACGAAGAAATCGAAAAACTTCGAATCAGTGCTTCCTCTGCCCTACTATCTGGACGTAGAGATGTGATTATTATCTCCTCCGTTTCTTGTATTTATGGAATTGGAAACCCCGTGGAATTCAAGAAAAATGTAATTCACATAAAGGTAGACCAACAAATTTCACGCACCAAATTATTACATCTCCTCGTGGCTAGCCTCTATTCTAGAACAGAAGAAGAAATCCGTAGTGGAACTTTTAAGGTCAAAGGTGATGTCATAACTGTGTATCCTTCCTATGGAGAACATGCCTATAGAATTCACTTTTTCGGTGATGAAATAGAAGAATTGGAAAGTTTTGATTTACAAAACAATGCGGTACTTGAGACATTTGATCAAATTACAATATACCCTGCCAATCTTTTTGTAACCTCGCCAGATGTACTACAGAATGCCATTCATGCCATCCAAGAAGACATGATGAAACAAGTGGATTATTTTAAAGAAATAGGAAAACATTTAGAAGCAAAACGTTTAAAAGAACGCACCGAATTTGATTTGGAAATGATCCGAGAATTGGGCTATTGTAGCGGTATTGAAAATTATTCGCGCTACCTCGATGGACGTAGCCCTGGAACACGTCCTTTCTGCTTACTCGACTATTTCCCAGATGATTATTTAATGATCATCGACGAAAGTCATGTCACCGTACCACAAGTACATGCCATGTATGGCGGTGACAGGGCTCGAAAAGTAAACTTGGTGGATTATGGTTTTAGATTGCCTGCAGCGATGGACAACAGACCCTTGAAATTTGAAGAATTTGAAATGATTCAAAACCAAGTCATCTATGTAAGTGCCACCCCTGCGGATTATGAATTGGAAAAAACTGAAGGGCTCGTTGTAGAACAAGTAATTAGACCTACCGGACTGCTAGACCCTATTATAGATGTACGTCCAAGCTTGAATCAGATTGATGATTTGATCGAGGAAATTCAGATTCGTGTGGAAAAAGATCAACGTACCTTGGTCACCACCTTAACCAAGCGTATGGCGGAGGAATTGGCAAAATACTTGAGTAGAATTCAAATACGTTGTCGCTATATTCACTCGGATGTAGACACCTTGGAACGTGTAGAAATTATGCAGGATCTACGTAAAGGATTGTTTGATGTATTGATTGGAGTAAACCTACTAAGAGAAGGATTGGATTTACCAGAAGTTTCCTTAGTCGCTATTTTGGATGCCGATAAAGAAGGTTTTTTACGTTCTCACCGTTCCTTGACGCAAACCATTGGTAGAGCTGCAAGAAATGTGGAAGGACGCGCTATTTTATATGCTGATAAAATTACCAAAAGTATGCAACTAACCATGGATGAAACAGACCGACGTAGAGATATACAAATAGCCTATAACACCAAACATAACATTAGCCCTACCCAAATTAAAAAGGATATTGACAATATTTTAAACAGTAAAAATGATGCTACGTATGCCTACGACAATTCCGATATGATTGCCGCAGAAGAAGCTATGAATTACGCCTCTAAAAGTGAATTGGAGACCAGTATTAAAACCGCCCGTAAAAACATGGAAACGGCTGCCAAAAGTTTGGACTTTATAAATGCCGCTAAATTTAGAGATCAGATTAAGGTATTGAAGGATAAAGTGAAGAGTATAGCTTCTTAGGTACAGAGGAGTCTTTTTAGAATAATGTTCCACAGGATAAAATCGTGCGGCAGCAGTGGGAATTAAAATCCTAACAAAGGAGTATTGTTAAAGGTTGGTTCGTTATTTCTTATCAAGCTTACAAAACGCCGCTAAATCCGCTTTGGTCATTGCGCCAGCAAATCGTTTCACTTCCTTTCCGTTTCTTACTAAAACAAATTGAGGCAATCCTTTTATTTGGTATTTGGCAAGTATTTTTCTGTTAAAATCAGCATTTACTTTTAGTACTTTTACGCTTTTTGTTTCGGTGGCAAACTCCTCTATTATTGCCCCCATCATTACACAAGGCCCACACCATTCTGCCCAGAAATCTATGAGTACTAATTCCTCTTTTTCCAAAAGGGTATCTATGTTCCCCCCTTCTAATTCTAGCAGTACTGAGCCCTTCTTTTTTCCAAGTATTTTTTTATAAACATACCTAAGAGGTAGTGTAAATGCCGCAATAATGGTAGAACCCATAAATAGTATAAAAGCAACGGTATAATGAATAATCGTACTTATACTTTTTGTTTTTTCAAAATTTACTTCCGCTTGGTTTTGGTAGGCTATTATCTTTTCTATCATTTTATGTATGTTAGGTACAACGTTTGGCTAAGCGCAGTGTGGATTGTAGAAATATGGAGTATTTTAACAAGTACGAGCAAAGCTATTGATTGTTTTTTATATTTTTATTTTCAGAAAAACAAATCAATAGATTTACTTTTCAATTTACACAAAAGAACCGTTCGAATCAAACACGAAACTCCGCATTGATGTTTATGTTTTGTTGGTATCTGATTCTAATATTCCATTTTTATTATCCTTTTTATTTATGAAATATTCATGTTGTGTTTGCCCAAAATAAGGACTAAATTTCAATGAATAATTAGGATCAACTAATTCGATAGTGAATTTTTTTTTATGACACCTCCCAAAAGCATCTTCTATTTTTATTATTAAATCACTTGTCTTTAAGTCTTTATTTAATCTTGGCATCCAACTTCCAAAAGCCTCATTCTGCTCAAAATAAACTATACCGCTTACTGACTTTCCAACTTCCAGATATGTATCAACATTTCGTTGAAATTCATTTGCTTGTTTTAAGAAAGGAAACACTCGTAATTTGTCACTACCCTTAAATTCTACTCTAAAATCAGATTTAGAAATGGTTTCGACAATCCATTTTCTTGATGTTCTCCATTTTGGCTTCATATCGCTTAGTAAGTATCCCAGATTTATTTTCCCAATCGATGAAGGGGCATTTCCTATATTAGTAACTTCTATATAAATAGCAAAAGCAGTTTTATTTACGGGTAAATTTTTATGAGTTCTATATAAATCAATTATGCATCCAAATGTGGCGTTTTCTATTATCCTAATCTTAAATTTAGGTCTCTTTTTAATGTGCTTAAATAATCCACTAACCCAACTGATAAACAGTGTCAATACAAACAATAATAAGCCAAGAAAACCAGAATTATTATTAGCTAAATCTATAATATCTTTCATCAATTCTTTTGTTTTTCAACTTACCTCTAATAAATGGATAAGTCCACTATTATACGGTCATTTTACAGCTATAAAAGTAATTGTTTTTTCTATCTGAGTCCTTTTTTTTTGACATTTTTCTTTAGTGTATGTAATATGAGTCCCTATACTCCAAAACATCTCCTGGCTGACATTCCAAGGCTTTACAAATAGCTTTTAAGGTATAAAACCGAATTGCCTTTGCTTTTCCTTATTTTAAAAATGGATAAGTTTACACTGGCAACCCCAATAATTTCAGACAGTTACTTACCTGTTTACTAAAACATATATATTCTATACAGAATTCCTCTCTCAATTATCACCTCTATTTTTCATTTGCGTTAGGGATAGCAGCGGCATCCTTTTTTTTCTTTTAAAAAAAAGATATAGCGGATAGCCCGACCCTCTTGGGGAACGCCCAAAATAGAGAAACAGAGAAATAGAGAAATAGATGTGAGAAATTAGATGTTAGATGTTAGATGTTAGATGTTAG